>NZ_SGTV01000004.1:0-162725 GCF_005435035.1 Halorubrum sp. SD690R
CCCGGAGGTCGATCGCGTCGGCGTCGAAGAGCGCCGCGAGCCGGCTCGCAGGCCGGAACCCGGCGGTCATGGCGTCGACCGCGGGCTCGCCTGCGAACACGTTCAGCGGCGGGAGACCGGACGGGTCGCGGTCTCCCTCCCCGCCCTCCCCGCGCGCCTCACCGGCAAGCTCCGCGACGCTCGGCTCGACGAGCGCCGGGGCGGCCTCCCGGTACGCCTCGACGACCGCGCGGAGCAGTCGCGGTCCGGGGTCGACGAGGATCGGGTCGGAGAGCGCGCCCAGCGGGAGCGGATCCGGGGTCGAGGGGAGCGCGGGTCCGGTCGCCATCGACCCGTCCTACGGGCGCGACGGATTAAGGGTGCGGGGCGCGACAAGCGCACGGGACGCGCACGGAACTGCGGGATCGTGACGTGCCGGCTCGCGCGCCTTTTTCACCCAGCGGCCGGAACGCGAACGCGTGCCAACGCTCGACCTGTCGATCGGGCTCGGAACGTCCGGGCTCGACGACCCCGAGACCTGTACCGACACCGTCGCCGCGGCGCTGGACGCCGGCTACCGTCACGTCGACACCGCGCAGATGTACGACAACGAGGCGGCGGTCGGCGAGGGGATCGCCGCGAGCGACGTCGATCGCGACGACGTGGTCGTCGCGACGAAGGTCCACCCCGAGAACCTCGCGCCCGACGACGTCCGCGAGACGGCGCGGGCGAGCCTGGATCGGCTCGGCCTCGACCGCGTCGACCTCCTGTACGTCCACTGGCCGATCCGAGCGTACGACGCGGAGACCACGCTGCCCGCGTTCGACGAACTCCGCGATGAGGGGGTGACCGACCACGTCGGCGTCTCGAACTTCACGCCCGATCTGCTGCGCGAGGCCCGCGAGATCCTCGACGCGCCGATCGCGGCCCACCAAGTCGAGTGTCACCCGCGGTTCCGGCAGCCGGAACTGCGCGCCCTCGCCGACGAGTTCGACCACCGGCTCGTGGGCTACTCCCCGCTCGGCCGCGGGGAGATCCTCGACGATCCGGCGATCCTCGAAATCGCCGAGCGAAACGACCTCTCGCCGGCGGTCGTCGCGCTCGCGTGGGCGCTCGATCGCGGTATCGTGCCGATCCCGAAGGGGCGAGGCGACCACCTGCGGGAGAACCTGCGCGCAGTCGACGTCGACCTGCCCGACGAGGACCTCGATGAGATCGATGCGCTCGATCCGGGGGAACGTCAGATCGACCCCGACGACGCGGCGTGGAACCGCTGACGGGGCGGCCGGCTGACACCGCGATCAGACCGCGTCGAGCCGCGCCCGCAGCTCGGCGTCCGCCCGATCGACCAAGGCATCGAGGGGCTCGTCGAGGTACGGTACCCACTGATCGATGAATCCCGAGCGTCCGAGCATTCTGACGACCTCGTAGACTGGGCGCCGCCGTTCGAACCCCTCGGGAAGCCCCCCGGCGCGCTCGCGGTATCCCTCGCGGAGGGCCGCGGCGAACCGTTCCGAGCCGGTCGAGTCGAACCCGTTGAGCAGCTGGTCCTCCGCGCGCACCAGGTCCCGAGCCGGGTCGCCGGCGTGGGACAGCTCCCAGTCGATCGCCGCGACGCCCGGGCCGTCGGTAGCGTCCGCCCCGTCCCCTTCGGCCGTCACGAAGAGGTTCGGCTTCGTGACGTCGCCGTGGAGCAGCGCCGCCGGCGCGCCGTCGAGCAGGTCCCGGTTCGCGCGCACGCAGTCGACGACGGCGTCGTAGTGGTCGGCGAGCCGCTCCGAGGTGCCGATCTCGCGCGTCCGCTCGACCGTCGCGAGCAGCACGTCCGTCCACGGCGCGAACTCGATCGCGAGTCCGGTCTGCGCGTCGGGTCCCGCGGTCGCCGCTCCTTCCGCCGCGCTCCCGCGCTCCGCCCCCGCGCCAACGATCTCCCCGTGGCTCGCGAACCGGTCGGCGTGGAGCGCGGCGAGCGCACGCCCGACGCGGCGGAGCAGTCGCTCGCGCTCGTCGCCGCTCGCCGCCTCGTAGACGCCCAGCAGCCCTCGGCCGGGCGCCGGCGCCGTCGCGAGGTATGCCGGGTCGCCGTCGGGGTCGGCCGCCAGCACCTCGGGGACCGCGATGGGTCCGTGCTCCCGGACGTATCCGAGTACGGCGCGCTCTCGGGCGAGCCGGTTGCTCTCGTCGGCGAGCGCGATCTTGAGGAACGCCCGTCCGCCGTCGGCGAAGGCGACGCCGACCGTCTCGTTGGCGCCGTTCCACGAGGGGCCGACGCCGGTCAGCCGGTCGACCTCGCGGTCAGGAAACGCCGCGGCGAGCGCGCGGTCGATCGGTTCCGATCCGGTGCCGTTCATGCGTTCCGTTCCGCACGGCCCCGTGTTAATATTGTTGTCAGGACAGGGATGACCGTGCCACGTAAAATCTCGGAACACGTTTCAGAATCCTGTTACCGCGTGATTATCGATGCCCTCATACGTGTTGGTGAAAGATAATAAACTCGTGGAAGACGGGTCACCGGACGGGCGTATCGCGTTCGATGTCGACGCGACGACGCTCACCGTCCGCGACGTGATCGAGGGCGAGGAGATGCGGCTCGGCGTCGACCGCGAGCCGGATCTCAGTCCGGCGCTGCCCGCGTTATTCCCGTCTCCGGTCGACGACGCGGTCAGTTTCGAGGCGCAGTCGCTGACCGTTCCGGAGTACACGTCGATCGTCGTCCGCGACGACGAGGGCAAGTTCATCGGGCGGCCCACCGAACCGGCGGAGTTCCCGCGTGGATCGTACTGTATCGACATCACTGGCGTGACGAAGTCGTCCCTCAGGTTCGAAGACGCAGAACTCTCCGTGAGCGGGGTCGAAGGCTCCGACCCGGTCGAGATCGCGCTCGGCCGTCCGGCGACCGTCAGTCTCGGCGCGCGGTCGCTCCACACTCGTCCGGAGGCGACGATCACCGTCCCCGACGATCCGGAGGCGCTCGCGGCGGCGGTGTCGGTGTTGGGGTCGTCGATCCGGGAGTTCTCCGCGGAGCGATCCTGGCCGACCCTGCGGGGGTATCCGCCCCGAATCCGGCGAGGCGAGTCGCTCGATATTCCGACCCCGTTGACCGTCCCCGACACGGGCGTCGAGGTCGTCGTCCGACCGACGTACGCCGACGTGTACCGTCTCTCGACGCTCGCCTACTACCTCGGCGCACGGATGAAGATCGGCGAGGAACCGGCCGTCCGGCTCGACACCGGGTACACGGAGCGGCTTCCCGCCGACGGTCGCGGACTCGAAGAACGAGTCGGTGAACTACTGCGGACGTGGTTCTTCCTCGACACGCTCGTGCGGACCGACGGCTACACGCTCTCCGACAGGAAGGAGTACGAGCAAGTCGGCCCGCAACTCCCCTTTTACCCGCCTAATCTGGACGAACTCTCGCTAAGGGAGCGGCTGATGGAGTACCTGGAGGTCGATCCGGCGACCGTCGAGCCGCACGCCCCCGAGTGGTCGACCGAAGCGGTACTCCGCCCCGGTCCCGCGGGCGCGGAGCTACTGCCTCACCTCGCACACGTCCTCGCACCCGTCCGTGTCCGCGGTTCGGCCGAGCGGACACGCCCGGGCGACTCGGTGGGGCTCACGACGGCGGATCGGCCGACCGACGGTCCACAGTCCCCCACACACGACGACGACCCGATATCGGACCCGGACCCGGATTCGGACCCGATACCGGCGTGGACCGCCGCGGCGATCCCGGCGGCGCACGAACACGAACTCCAGCGAACCTCTCCGGATCCCGGGGAAGCGAACGTCACGCTCCTCGTCCGGTCCGCCGAGCGGGCGCGGCGTCTCCGCGAGACGCTCACGGACCCGTCGCTGGCCGCCGGCGTCGGATCGCTTTCCGTCCTCGAAACGCCGACCGCGGACACCGTCGCGGAGGTACTCTCGGACCCGTCGATCGACCTGTTGTACTGTGACCTCCCCCTCGACGGGGGCGCCCCGGTCGTGGACTCCGGTCGGGTCGAGTTCCAGCACCGCGCGGCAGCGGACGGTCGGTCGGCACCCGCCGTTAGCGTCTTCGAGGGGAGCCGACGCGTCGCGGTCGGAGCCGACGCGGTCCGACGCGGCGGCACGGGGTCCGCGGTGATCGACGGTCGTATTCCTGACGACCGGATACGAACGCTAGTTGAGCTGCTTGCCTCCGTGGGTCTCCCGCTCGACACGTCCCTCGCTACGCTACGACTCTCCGGTCGGGCTCCCGTCCGGTTCGCGGGCGGCACTTCTACGAACGTGGTGCCACCGAACCCTCCATCGCCACGACTTCTGTCGGCCGAGTCGGTATCGGAGTCGAAGCACCGGTTCAGTTGGCGAACAGTGCTGTGCCCCAACTCGTGGGTCGGTTCGGAGTATCAGATCGTTCATGATTGCTTCGACGGAAAGGACCGTCTTGTCGGTCGCAATCCGGAGGATCGGCCACTTGTCTCCTCTCAAAGGGTGGTAGACTCTTCGGATGAGCCCGACACCACGCTGTTCCTCAATGGCCAGTTCGTGTCCCCGACTGTCGATCTCACGGTCGAAGATGTCGAGAAATCGGCTCGCAGAGCGCTCGCGGCCGACGATTCGACCGCTGACCGTCCGACCGAACGCCGGGGCGAAACCGAGTGTCACGACTGACCTTTCGCACACGGCCGAGAGCGGTCCCCGTCCACGGCGGTCTCGTCGGATGTCCTCGGGACTCCCCTCTCGCCGACATTTTTTATCTTCCGGACGACGAACCGCCGCGTATGCCCCAAGTCCACCTTGACGAGGAGACGGTCGAGCGACTCGACTCCCTCCGGGTCGACGACGAGGAGTACGACGAGATCGTGACCGAACTGATCAACATCTACGAGGCGGAGGAGCTCACGCTGTTCCGCGGTAGCGATCTCGACTGAGGCCGCGGGGCGGACGGGTCCCCCGAACCCGGCCGTCGACTACTCCTGATACGCGAGGCGGACCTGTTCCCACTTCCCGACTTCCTCGAGGTGCGCCTGTAGCTCGTCGGCGTACTCCTGAACGAGCCGCTCGGCGGCCTCCAGCTCCTCGCCCGAGGGACCGCCGGATCCGCCCCCGCCGCCGAGCCCGAGTGCGCCCTTAATCGAGTCGACCACGCCCCCGCCGGACCCGCCGGAGTCACCGCCGGGAGCGCCGCCCATCCCCGCCATCTGCGACCGGAGGTTCTCCAGTTCCGGCATGATCGCGGGGAGGTTCGACGTGTCCGCGACGACGCGGGCGGCGTCGGGGTCGTCGGCGTTCTCGATCTCCAGATCGGTGGCCGTCATGATCAGGCCCCACTCCTGGCTGGAGAAGCGCGACGCGGCGACGCGCTCGTTGAACTGGTTGTCGACGGTCATCCGCTCGCCGACGATGGCGTCGGTCCACTCGCTCATGCGACTCCGTTCGCCGGTCGCGGTGAAAAGTCCGTCCCCCTCGCATCAGGGTGCGGACGCCGACGGGGCGCGCTCACGACCGCCGGAGATCGTCGAACGCGGCGCCCGCGAGTCCGGGTCCCAACGGCACGGCGACCGCGCCCTCTGCGACCGGAGAGGGATCGGGGGCGAGGTCCTCGTCGAGCAGCGTCCCGGTCGCGAGCCCGCAGGGCGACACCTCGGGGACCGCGGCCGCCACGTGGACGGCGGCCGTCCGCGCGACGACCGCGTCGATCGTGGTGGTGACCACCGGGTCGACGCCGGCCGACCGGGCCCGTAGCGCGGCCGCCAGCGCGCGGTCGGGGCCGCCGAGCGCCATCGGCTTGAGGACGACCGCGTCGGCGGCGTCCGCTTCGAGGACGGCGTCGACCCCGTGGACCGCGACCGACTCGTCGGCGGCGATCGGGACCCGCTCGCCGCCACCGTCGCGGCGAAGTTCCGCCAGCCCGCCGAGGTCGTCCGCCGGGAGCGGCTGCTCGACGTACGCGAGGTCGAACGCCGCCAGCGCGCCGAGCGCGTGACGCGCCGTCTCCCGGTCCCACGCCTCGTTCGCGTCGGCCCGGAGCGCGACCCGGTCGCCGACCGCGTCGCGGACCGCGCGGAGGCGCTCGACGTCGGCGTCGACGTCGCGGGCGCCGACCTTCAGCTTCAGGCAGTCGAACCCCTCCTCGACCGCACGCGTCGCCTCGGCGGCGGTCTCCGCCGGCCCGCCGTCCCCGACGGTCGCGTTGACCGGGACGGCGTCAGCGGGCGTCGCGGTCACGCCGGCCTCGACGGCGAGTTGCTCCGCGAGCGGCCGTCCCGCGTCGCGAGCTGCGGCGTCGGCGAGCGCGAGCGAGACGCCGTGTCGCGCGGCTGGCGTCGATTCCGCGTCCGGAACTCCCGGGACCGGTTCGGACATGTTCCCGGCTTCGAGGTCGCCGAGCGCCGCCGCGCAGGCGTCGCGCGACTCCGTCCACCCTGGGAGCGGAGTCGCCTCGCCGAGGCCGACCGCGCCTGACTCGTCGCCGCCGCGTCTAGCCGTGATCACGAACCCTTCCCGGCGACGGATCTCGCCGCGTGCGGTTCCGAGCGGTCGGGTCAGGTCGAGCGCGAATGGGCGGTGGCGCACGACCGTGACCGAGGCCTCGCCGCGAGGGTCGTCGTCGGTCACACCGCCAACCCGACGGCGAACGCGACGGCGTACGCCGCGAGCAGTTTGCCGGTCGACTCTAACGCGGGGTTGAGCGCCTCGCCCGAGGTCTCGGTGAGCACCGTCCGCGCGACGGTCGCCGCGAGCGGGAGAGTGACGAGCGGGAGCAGCGTCGCGAGCCCGTCGCCGCGCGCGGCGAACCAGACGGGGACGAGGTACGCGACGGCGAGCAGCGCGAGGTACTCGGCGCGAGCGAACCGGTAGCCGAACCGGACGGCGAGGGTGCGCTTGCCCGTCGAGGCGTCCTCCTCGCGGTCGCGGAGGTTGTTGACGACGAGGATGTTTGTCGACAGCGCGGCGATCGGGAGGCTCGCGACCACCGCCGCGAGCGCGACGGTGCCCTCCGGGGGCCCCGCCGGGAACCACCCTGCGAGCAGCGCGGCGGCCTGAACGTAGTAGGTCCCCGTCACCGCGATCACGCCGAAGAAGACGAACACGAAGAGGTCGCCGAGCCCGTGGTAGCCGAGGGGGTACGGCCCGCCGGTGTAGGCGATCCCGGCCGCCACGGAGGCGAGCCCGATCACGAGGATGGGGACGCCGCCGACGGCGACGAGGTAGGTCCCCACGAGGATCGCGGCCGCGAAGGTGAGCCACATCGCCCGCTTCACCTCGGCCGGCTCGATGAGGCCGCTGGCGACGACGCGCGTGAACCCCTCGCGGTCGTCGGTGTCCGCCCCTTGGATCGCGTCGTAGTAGTCGTTCGCGAAGTTCGTGCCGACCTGGATCAGCGCCGCGCCGACGAGCGCCGCGAGCGCGGGCAGCGGGGCGAACACCCCGTCGGCGAGCGCGAGCCCGACGCCGACGATCACCGGTGCGGCCGCGGCAGGGAGCGTCTGCGGCCGAGCGGCGATAACCCACGCGCGCCGACGGGTCACCTCGGTACTCATTGCCGCCGATTGGCGCGTGGCGTCCCTTAAGCTTGCTATCGCGGATCCCCGCGGACCGGCCCGAACCGGTCGCAGCGAACGGTACCGAGTGGCGTACACCTATGCCTCGCGGGTGCGAGCCCTTCGCCATGGCCCGCGTTCCCTACGCAGAGGCGTCTGACGTGCCGGACGAGTACGGGGAGCTCTCGGGGTCGTCGCTTCAGGGGAACCGCTTCACGTGTGCCGGTCGCTCGGCAACAACCCCGCGGTGCTCGCCGGCCTCTGGTCGTTCCCCGAGTCGCTGTGGACCGACAGCCGGCTCACCGAACGGGAGCGTGAACTGGTCATCTTGGCGGTATCGAGCGAGATCGGCAACCGGTACGAGTAGCACCAACGCGGTACCATCGCCTGCGGGGTCGGGACCGACGACGAAGCGATCGTCGGCATCGCCGCGGTCGCCGAGGGTACGACACGCTCGGCGGCGTCATCGACGCGTTCGACCCCGAACTGGAGTCGGGGAGCGAGTTCAACGGGTGGGACCCGCGCTAGCTCCGCGGCCGCAGGCCGCCCGGCACCGGGGCCACGGCACCGGACGGCTCGCGACCGATCGCCCGGTCTCGGCGACCGACAGGTTCGACAGGGACCGGCCCGTAACGCCTGTATGACCGACACGGAGGCCGCGTCGGCGAACGGCATCGAGGCGCGGTACGAGGAGACCGACGGCGAGCGACGGCTCACCTTCTCGCGGGACGGTCGGGAGGCGACCGTCGCGCAGAACGCCGACGGATACGCGATGTTGAAGGTCCGGACCGGCCCGGACGGCGACGAACTGGAGCGCTACTACGGGTTTGACATGGCGCTCGACCACGCGGCCGAGCTGCTCGGCGCCGCCGTCCCAGACCTCCCGGTGCCGGACGCCGCCGCCGATATGGGGATGTAGCCGGAACGCCGGCTCTCTCGGCACGCTGCCGCCGTCGTTCTCTGATCTCCCCCGAGCGGACAGCGCGAGCAACCGGCAGCATGATCCGGGACCCGGAACGCGAGACGAGCGGCTCCGTTCCCGATCGCCCATCTGTCGAAAGCGCCCGTCCGCCCGTCAGCATCCGTGTCGCGACCGTCGACGCCCGTGCCACCACGACGCACGACCCGGCAATGAATAACTCCAAAACATCATAGACGCAATTGAATATTCTCCATAGCCATATTGGCTTATGAGTGGCACCGGTATGCGGAGGTACGATGGAGCGAAGACAATTCCTCCGCGGCACCGGCGCGGCGATCGGCGGTTCGCTGCTCGCCGGCTGCGCGGGCGGAGGCGGCGACTCGGGCACAGTGACGGTCGATTACGCGTACTACAATCCGGTCAGTCTCGTGTTGCGCGAGAAGGGGTGGCTCGAAGCGGCGTTCGCCGACACCGGAACCGACGTCGAGTGGGTGTTGAGCCTCGGGAGCAACCAAGCGAACGAGTACGCCCAGAGCGGCGAGGCCGACGTCTCCTCGACCGCCGGAATCGCGGCGCTGATGGCTCGCACGAACGGCGTGTCGATAACGACGCCGTACGTCTATTCGGAGCCGGAGTGGACGGCGCTCGTCACGTTCGAGGAGACCGGGATCGAATCGGTCGAAGACCTCGAAGGGAGCCGCGTCGCCGCCACCCGCGGGACGGACCCGTACTTCTTCCTGCTTCAGGCGCTCGACGACGCCGGGCTGAGCGAGGAGGACGTCGAGGTCGTCAACCTCCAGCACCCCGAGGGACAGTCCGCTCTCGTCCGGGGAGAGGTCGACGCGTGGGCCGGACTCGACCCGCACATGGCCGAGTTGGAGCTCGAACACGACGGCGCGGAGCTGTTCTTCCGCGAGCCGCGGTACAACACGTACGGGTTCCTGAACTTCCTCGACGGGTTCCTCGCCGACCGGCCCGAGGACGCGCGTCGCGTGATCGAGGCCTATGAGCGGGGCCGCGAGTGGGCGATCGGGAACCCGACGGCGACCGCCGGGATCCTCGCCGACGCCTCCGAGATGTCCGAGCCGGTCGCGGAGCGCGTGTTCACCCAGCGGAACGACCTCTCGGAGCCGATCCCGGGCGAGCCCCACCGCGAACTGCTCGCGGACCTCTCGCCGATTCTCGAACGCGAGGGGCTCGTGACCGACGACGCCGACCCCGCCGGCAACGTCGACGACCTGATCGACTCCGAGTTCGCGAGCGAGGTCGTCTGAGATGGCCGCCGACACCCGCCGGGAGTCCGGGGTGTCCCGCGACTCCGACTCCGGCCGTGGGTCGACGGCCGGCGAGTCGGCCGGCGGCGCCGAGTCTCGCAGCCTCGGCCCGGTTCCCCTCCCCGCTGCCAGCCGGTTCCGGCCCCTGCTCGGGCTGCTCGTCCCCGCCGCGCTCGTCGTCGTCTGGCACCTCGTCGTCGCGACCGGGATCATCGCGGCGTACCAGCTGCCGACCCCGCTGCGCGTGGCGGAGACGCTCTACGGGATGGCCGCCACCGGCGAGCTGTGGGGCCACGTCGCGATCACGGTCCAGCGCGTCGTTCTCGGTGCCGGCCTCGGCATCGTCGTCGGAACCGTCTTCGGGACCGCCACCGGGCTCTCGCGGACCGCGAGCGACCTCCTCGACCCGCTCCTCCAGAGCCTGAAGAACATCCCGTCGCTGGCGTGGGTGCCGCTGTTCCTCCTCTGGTTCGGCATCGGCGAAAGCGCGAAGGTGCTGCTCATCGCTGTCGGCGCGTTCTTCCCGGTGTACCTCAACCTCTCGACCGGCATCGCCGCGGTCGACGAGGAGCTGTTGGAGGTCGCCGAGGTGTACGACCTCGGGCGCGTCGAGTCGCTGCGCCGGGTCGTGTTCCCGGCCGCGCTCCCGGACCTGCTCGTTGGGATCCGCGGCGGCGTCGGACTGGCGTGGATGTTCGTCGTCGCCGCCGAGCTGATCGCGGCGAGTCAGGGCATCGGATTCCTGCTGAGCGACGGGCGGACCCTCGCGCGGCCCGACATCATCGTGGGGTCGATCCTGCTGTTCGCGTTCCTCGGCAACTGCTCGGACGTCGCGGTCAGAGAGGTGAGAGACCGTGTCGTCGGACGCTGACCCCGTCCTCGCGGTGGACGACCTCCGGAAGCGGTACGGGGACACGGTCGCGCTCGACGGCGTCGACCTCGCGGTCGCGGACGGCGAGTTCGTCGCGGTCGTCGGCCCCTCCGGGTGCGGGAAGTCGACGCTGCTCCGCGTGCTCTCCGGACTCGAAGCCGAGTTCGCCGGGCGCGTCGCCGTCGACGGCGCGGACGTCAGGGAGGGGGGCAGCGACGCCGTCGGGATGGTGTTCCAGGAACCGCGGCTGCTCGACTGGGCGGACGTCCGGGAGAACGTCGCCGTCGGACTCCCGGCCGACGTCGACCCGGACACCCCGGCGGCTCGCGAGCGCGTCGACGACCTGATCGAGACGGTCGGGCTCGACGGGTTCGCCAGGAGCCGCCCGGAAGAGCTCTCCGGCGGGATGGCTCAGCGCGTGTCGCTCGCGAGGGGGCTCGCCTACGACCCCGCCGTGCTGCTGCTCGACGAGCCGTTCTCCGCGCTCGACCGGCTGACGAAGGCGGACCAGCAGGACCACCTGCTCGACGTCTGGGACGCGCGCGGGACGACCGTCGTCCTCGTCACGCACGACGTGGAGGAGGCCGTCTACCTCGCGGACCGCGTCGTCGTGCTCGGCGGGCAGCCCGGGAGGGTGGCGTCGGTCGTCGATGTCGAAATCGACCGGCCCCGCGAGCGGGCGGACCCCGACCTCGTCGCGCTCCGGCGCGAGGTGACCGACGCGCTCGGTCGGTAGCGGCGCGTCCGCCGGTCGACCCGGATATCGGTGCGGACCGACCGCCGATCACGGTGGAGATAGCGCCGTGAGACTCGCTGACTCGTCTCGCGCGTGAACCGCCGGCCGCCCGCAGTACGAACGAAACGAACGTCGAGACCACTTATTAACTGACTTCCGAATCGGAATACGTGCCGGATCCCCGGTGTGTGTATTACCTCCTTAAGGTGTATTGACACCGCCGCAGTCATGCGATCTACTGCTCTTCGCCTCTTCGGCTCCGAACTGCCGGTCCGCACCGATTTTGCGATTGTCCAAACGGTTAAGTACTCGACTGTCTTGTCGTGAATCGATGACAGACATCACGGAGGCTTCGTCGGACACCCCGGCGGATCGAGTTCTTCCAGGGCACGATAGCTTCTAACGTCGATATCGGTCCTGTCAGGATCTTCGACACGACCCTGCGAGACGGAGAACAGTCACCACGGACATCGTTCAGCTACGACGAGAAACGCCGCATAGCGGCGACGCTAGACGACATGGACACCCACGTCATCGAGGCGGGGTTCCCGGTCAACTCGGACGCGGAGTTCGAGGCCGTCAGCGACATCGCCGCCGCGACGGACACCACCGTCTGCGGACTGGCCCGGGTCGTCGACGGCGACATCGACGCCGCCATCGACTCCGGCGTCGAGATGGTCCACGTGTTCGTCTCCACCAGTGATGTCCAGCTGGAGGACTCGATGCACGCGACCCGCGAGGAGGCGAAGGGGCGCGCGGTCGACGCGGTTGAGAAGGTGAAAGACGCCGGCGTCGAGTGTATGTTCTCGCCGATGGACGCCACTCGAACGGACCCGGACTACCTGATCGACATCGTCGAGGCCGTCTCCGACGCCGGCACCGACTGGATCAACATCCCCGACACCTGCGGCGTCGGGATGCCGACCAGCTTCGGCGAGACGGTGAACGCCGTCGTCGAGGCCACCGACGCCCGCGTCGATGTCCACACCCACGACGACTTCGGGATGGCCGCGGCCAACGCCGTCGCGGGCTTCGAGAACGGCGCGGAGCAGGCGCAGGTGTCGGTCAACGGCATCGGCGAGCGCGCCGGCAACGCCGCCTACGAGGAGGTCGTCATGGCCGTCGAGTCGGTGTACGGCGTCGACACCGGCATCGACACGACCCAGATCACCAAGCTGGCCCGGATCGTCGAGGAGGCCTCGGACATCCCGGTGCCCGCGAACAAGCCGATCACCGGCCGGAACGCGTTCGCCCACGAGTCCGGCATCCACGCCGCGGGCGTCATCGAGAACGCCGACACGTTCGAGACCGGCGTGATGACTCCGGAGATGGTGGGCGCCGAGCGCGAGTTCGTGCTGGGCAAACACACCGGCACCCACAGCGTGCGCAAGCACTTGGTGGAGGCCGGCTTCGACCCGACCGACTCCGAGGTCCGGACGATCACGAAGCGGGTCAAGGAGTACGGCGCCGGCAAGCGGCAGGTGACCGCGGGCGACGTCGAGCGGTTCGCCGAGGAGGCGAACGTCACGCGCGAGGAGGAGGTCCGGGTCTGATGACCCACTCCCCGACCGGAGCGCCCCCCGAGCGACCGCGAGGGCGGTCGCGGGAGCAGTCCCGACGGCGTTCCGCTCCGGACGCCCGACAGGAATTTATACCCCGGCCGCGTTGCTTCGGGCGAGATGCGACGGCACACCGCGCTCGCGGAACGCGCTACCGCGTCCGGAGCCGTCGCGCCGATCATTGTAGGGGTATAAGCCCCTACATTACCTCTTCCTCACCGACGCGATGCGCCGCCGAACGTCGGCGGCCGAGCCGTTCTCGACGCGCGAAGCCGCGCCCCCGAGGGACGCGGCGCGGGCCCGCCCGTCGCGCGTTCGCAGCGACCCACACGACGACCCACCAGATGCCACACCAACCACGACAATGAGCGACACAGCAGCACAGCCGCGATCCGACGCGGACGAGTCGGACGACGGCTCGACGGCGGCCGCGACCGAGGAGCCGACCGAACCGGACGAACACCAGACGGCGGGGCCCGTCTCGACGGGCGCCGAGTCGGTCGTTGCCGCCCTCGAGGCCGCGGGCGCGAAGACCGCCTTCGGCGTTCAGGGCGGCGCGATCATGCCTGTCTACGACGCCCTGTACGACTCCTCCGTCCGGCACGTGACGATGGCTCACGAGCAGGGCGCCGCGCACGCAGCCGACGCGTACGGCGTCGTCGCGGGCGAACCCGGGCTCTGTATGGCCACGTCCGGCCCCGGCGCGACGAACCTCGTCACCGGCATCGCCGACGCCGACATGGACTCCGACGCGATGTTGGCGCTGACCGGGCAGGTGCCCACGGAGTTCGTCGGCAACGACGCGTTCCAGGAGACCGACACGGTCGGCGTCACGCGCCCGATCACGAAGCACAACTACTTCGCGAGCGGGGCCGACACCGTCGGCGACACCGTTGGCGAGGCGTTCGAGCTGTCGCGCGCGGGGCGCCCCGGGCCGACGCTCGTCGACCTCCCGAAGGACGTCACGCAGGACGAGACCGACCGGACGCCCGGTCCGGCGACGCCGCCCGCGGGGACCGACCCCGACCCGAACACCGATGCGGAGTCGGTCGAGGAGGCAGCGCGCGCCATCGAGGCCGCCGAGCGCCCCGTCTGTCTGTTCGGCGGCGGCGTCATCAAGGCGGACGCGAGCGACGAGGCGCGGACGTTCGCCCGGAGCTACGGGATCCCGGTGACGACGACGATGCCGGGGATCGGCTCGTTCCCCGAGGACGACGACCTCTGCCTCTCGTGGGCGGGGATGCACGGAACCGGCTACGCGAACCTGGCGATCACCCACACCGACTGCCTGATCGCGGTCGGCACTCGGTTCGACGACCGGCTCACGGGCGGGATCGACACGTTCGCGCCCGAGGCCGAGGTGATCCACGTCGACATCGACCCCGCGGAGATCTCGAAGAACGTCCACGCCGACTACCCGCTGATCGGCGACGCCGGGCGCGTCCTCGACCAGCTGACCGCCGCGGTCCGCGACGCGCCCGACGCCGAGGCGTGGCGCGACCGGTGCGACGAGTGGCGGGAGACGTACCCGCTCACGTACGCGACGCCCGAGGACGAGCCGCTGAAGCCCCAGTTCGTCGTCGAGGCGTTCGACGAGGCGACCGACGATGACACGATCGTCACGACCGGCGTCGGCCAGCATCAGATGTGGGCCTCGCAGTTCTGGACGTACACGGAGCCGCGGACGTGGGTCTCCTCCCACGGGCTGGGGACCATGGGGTACGGCGTGCCCGCCGCGGTCGGCGCGCGGGTCGCGGCCGACACGATGGGCGAGGAGGACCGCGACGTGGTGTGTTTCGACGGCGACGGCTCCTTCCTGATGACGATGCAGGAGCTGTCGGTCGCGGTCCGCGAGGAGCTCGACATCACGATCGCCGTGCTCAACAACGAGTACATCGGGATGGTTCGCCAGTGGCAGGACGCGTTCTACGAGGGCCGACACATGGCCTCCGACTACACGTGGATGCCCGAGTTCGACAAGCTCGCGGAGGCGTTCGGCGCGCTCGGTCTCCGCGTCGACGACTACGACGAGGTCGCGCCCGCGGTCGAGGAAGCCCTCGACTATGACGGGCCGGCCGTGGTCGACTTCCACGTCGACCCCGCGGAGAACGTCCTGCCGATGGTGCCGAGCGGCGGTGCGAACGGGAAGTTCGCGGCCGCGGAGGACCAGCTATGAGCGACGACACCGCGGCGTCCGACGGGGAGCCGCACACCGGGCGCGATGAGGCGTCCGCGGCGGCCGACGGCGGGTCGCCCGTCGCGCCCGGCGCCGACTCCCGGCCGCTCCCGGGCGAACAGCCCGGTCCGAACGAGCGCGACCACCCGGAGGGGCGCCGGAACCTCGAGGGGATCCGGATCGACCCCGTCGTCGAGGCCGAACACGAGTCGCACCGCGCCGTCATCTCGGCACTCGTCGAGGACGAGCCCGGCGTGCTGGCGCGCGTCTCCGGCCTCGTCTCCCGCCGCCAGTTCAACATCGAGAGCCTCACCGTGGGGCCGACGACCGTCGACGGTCACTCGCGGATCACCATGGTCGTCGAGGAGACGGACCCCGGGATCGACCAGATCGAAAAGCAGATGTCGAAGCTGAAGCCGGTCATCTCGGTCGGCGAGGTCGCCGGCGACGCGGTCACCTCGGAGCTCGTCCTGCTGAAGATCGAGGCCGACGACCCCGCGGCGGTCCACGCGGTCGCCGAGATGTACGACGGCCGGACAGTCGACGCCGGCCCCGAGACGATCACCGTCGAACTCACCGGCGACAAGGCGAGCATCGACAACGCGATCGGCGCGTTCGACCGGTTCGGTATCGTCGAGATCGCGCGGACGGGGCCGACAGCCCTCGCTCGCGGTAACACTCCCACGGCGCCCGGCGAGAAGCCCGGCACGGCCGCCGAACCGACCACGCACGACGACTGACACGCGACCACACAGGAACTCACAACGATACACATGACCGAAGACGACACGCAGACGTTCGACTCGACAGTATACTACGACGAAGACGCCGACGAGGAGGCGATCGCGCACAAGACGGTGGCCGTCCTCGGCTACGGCTCGCAGGGCCACGCGCACGCGCAGAACCTCGCCGACAGCGGGGTCGACGTGATCGTCGGCCTCCGCGAGAGCAGCTCCTCCCGGGCCGCCGCCGAAGGCGACGGGCTCCGCGTGGAGGCCCCCGCGGACGCCGTCGCCGCGGCCGACGTGGTGAGCGTCCTCGTCCCCGACACGGTTCAGCCGGACGTGTACGAGAACGCGATCGAACCGAACCTGGACGCGGGCGACACGCTCCAGTTCGCGCACGGGTTCAACATCCACTACAACCAGATCCAACCGCCCGAGGACGTCGACGTGACGATGGTCGCGCCGAAGTCGCCGGGCCACCTCGTGCGCCGCAACTACGAGAATGACCAGGGGACGCCCGGCCTGCTGGCGGTGTACCAGGACGCCACCGGCGACGCCCACGACGAGGGGCTCGCGTACGCGGCCGCGATCGGCTGTACCCGCGCCGGCGTCGTCGAGACGTCGTTCCGCGAGGAGACGGAGACCGACCTGTTCGGCGAGCAGGCGGTGCTCTGCGGCGGCGTCACCTCGCTGGTGAAACAGGGGTACGAGACGCTCGTCGACGCAGGGTACTCCCCCGAGATGGCGTACTTCGAGTGCCTCAACGAACTCAAACTCATCGTCGACCTGATGTACGAGGACGGGCTCGGCGGGATGTGGGACTCCGTCTCCGACACCGCCGAGTACGGCGGACTCACGCAGGGCGACGTGGTCGTCGACGAGCACGCCCGCGAGAACATGGAAGAGGTCTTGGAGAAGGTCCAGAACGGCCAGTTCGCCCGCGAGTGGATCGCGGAGAACCAGGCGGGCCGCCCCTCCTACACCCAGCTCCGCGAGGCGGAGAAGACCCACGAGATCGAGGCCGTCGGCGAGGAGCTGCGCGGCCTGTTCGCGTGGGAGGAGTCGGCCGGGGGCGACGAGGAGGAGGAGAGCGCCGAGGTGACCGCCTGATGGGCGTAGCGGTGAGCGGTCGGTCCTCCGACTGCGCGGCGGTCCGGGGTGACGCCCGATGAGCGAGGGAACGCTGTACGACAAGGTGTGGGAGCGCCACAAGGTGACGGAGCTGCCGAACGGGCAGGACCAGCTGTTCGTCGGGCTCCACCTCGTCCACGAGGTGACGAGCCCGCAGGCGTTCGGGATGCTGCGCGAGCGCGACCTCGACGTGGCGTACCCAGAGCGGACGTTCGCGACCACCGACCACATCGCGCCGACGGAGGCGGACAAGCGCGAGCGCCCGCTGGCCGACGACCAGGCCGAGGAGATGCTCTCGGCGCTCGAACGCAACACGAGCGAGAGCGGGATCACCTTCTTCGGATTCGACTCCGGGAAGCAGGGGATCACGCACGTCGTCGCCCCCGAACTCGGCCTCTCGCAGCCGGGGATGACGGTCGCGTGCGGCGACAGCCACACGGCGACCCACGGCGCGTTCGGCTCCATCGGCGTCGGCATCGGGACCAGCCAGATCCGCGACGTGCTCGCGACCGGCTGTATCGCCGCGGACAAGCAGAAGGTCCGCCGGATCGAAGTCGAGGGCGAGCTCGGCGAGGGCGTCTACGCCAAGGACGTGATCATGAAAGTGATCAAGGACCTCGGCGTCGACGGCGGCGTCGGCCACGTGTACGAGTACGGCGGCCCCGCAATCGAGGCGCTCGACATGGAGGGACGGCTCGCCGTCTGTAACATGTCCATCGAGGGCGGCGCCCGCGCGGGGTACATCAACCCCGACGAGACCACCTACGAGTACCTGCGGGGCCGCGAGTACGTCCCCGAGGGCGAGGCGTTCGAGGAGCGGAAGCGGTACTGGGAATCGATCGCCTCCGACGACGACGCCGAGTTCGACGACGTGGTCACGGTCGACGCCGACGGACTCGACCCGCTGGTCACGTGGGGGATCAACCCCGGGCAGGTGGTCGGGATCGACGAGCCGGTGCCGCACCCGGACGACTTCGAGGAGCGGACCGACCGGGAGGCCGCCGAGAAGGCGATCGACCACATGGGGGTCGAGCCCGGGCAGTCGATGCTCGGGTACGACGTCGACGTGGCGTTCCTCGGCACCTGTACGAACGGCCGCCTTTCGGACTTCAAGGAAGCGGCGCGGATCCTAGAGGACCACAGCGTCGACGAGGACGTGCGCGCGCTCGCCGTACCCGGCTCGGAGACGGTCCGCGCCCAGTGCGAGGAGCGCGGCATCGACCAGACGTTCATCGAGGCCGGCTTCCAGTGGCGGCGCGCCGGCTGCTCGATGTGCCTCGCGATGAACGACGACCAGCTCGGCGCCGGCGAGGTGTGTGCGTCATCGTCGAACCGCAACTTCGTCGGCCGGCAGGGCTCGAAGGAGGGGCGGACGGTGCTGATGAGCCCCGCGATGGTCGCGGCCGCGGCCGTCGAGGGCGAGGTCGTCGACGCGCGCGACTACCTGGACGACGGGCCGACCGGCGGCGCGGGCGGCATCGAGGAGGTGGCCGACTGATGGCCCCCGACGCCAACGCGGGCGACGACCAACACATCACCGAGGTCTCGGGTACGGGCGTCCCGATCCCCGGCGACGATGTCGACACCGACCAGATCCTGCCGGCGCAGTTCATGAAGGAGGTCACGTTCGACAACATGGCGGACTACCTCTTCTACGACGCCCGGCGCGACGAGGACGGGGAGTTCAACGACCACCCGCTCAACCGCTTCGAGGGCGCGTCGATCGCGGTCGTTAACTCCAACTTCGGCTGCGGCTCCTCCCGGGAGCACGCGCCGCAGGCGATGATGCGGTGGGGCGTCGACGGCGTCGTCGGCGAGTCCTACGCCGAGATCTTCCGCGACAACTGTAAGTCGCTCGGCATCCCCGCGGTCACCGCCGACCACGAGACCGTGGTCGAGCTCCAGGAGTGGATCGAGGCGAACCCCGACGGCGACATCGAGGTCGACGTGGAAGGGGAGACTGTCACTTATGGCGACACCGTCATCGACGTCGAGGTCGACGACGCGATGCGCGAGGCCTTGGTCGAAGGGATCTGGGACACGACCGCGCTGATGTACTCGAACCGGAGCAAGGTCGACGAGACTGTCGCCGACCTGCCGTACGTCGAGGGGGACGACTGAGCCGGATGACCGACGAGATCGTCGTCATCGAGGGCGACGGCATCGGCCGCGAGGTCGTGCCGGCCGCCGTCGAGGTGTTGGACGCGCTCGACCCCGACTTCGAGTTCGTCCGCGGGGACGCGGGCGACGCGACCCGGGACGCGACCGGCAAGGCGCTTCCCGACGAGACGTACGACCTGGTGGCCGACGCGGACGCGACGCTGTTCGGCGCGGCGGGCGAGACGGCCGCCGACGTGATCCTCCCGCTGCGCGAGGCGGTGGACTCGTTCGTCAACGTCCGGCCCGCGAAGGCGCTCCCGGGCGTCGACGCGCTCCGGCCGGAGACGGACGTGGTGTTCCTCCGCGAGAACACCGAGGGCGTCTACGCGGGCCACGAGGACCGCCTCTCGGAGGACCTCTCGACGCTGACACGCGTCGTCACGTCGTCGGCCTCGCGCGAGCTGGCCGAGTACGCCTGTGACTTTGTCGAGGACGGGCGCGGCCCCGCCGGGGACCCAGAGGAGGGGTTCACCGTCGCCCACAAGGCGAACGTGATGCGCGAGACGGACGGCCGGTTCCGCGACGAGGTCGCGGCGGTCGCAGACGAGCGCGGCGTCGACGCCGACGAGGAGCTGATGGACGCGTTCGCGACGAAGCTCCCGCTCGACCCGGGCCAGTACGGCGTGATCGTCTGCCCGAACCTCGCGGGCGACGTGCTCTCCGACCTCGCGGCCGGGCTCGTTGGCGGCCTCGGTCTGCTCCCGTCGGCGAACATCGGCCACGACAACGCGCTGTTCGAGCCGGTCCACGGCACGGCCCCGGACATCGCGGGCGAGGGGGTCGCCAACCCGACCGCGGCGGTCCTCTCGGCGGCCATGCTGCTCGAGTACCTCGGCCACGTCGAGGCGGGGCAGCGGGTCCGCGACGCGGTCGAGGGCGTCCTCTCCGACGGCCCGCGCACCGGCGACCTCGGCGGCTCGGCGACGACCGACGAGGTCACCGCGGCGATCGTCGACCGCCTGTAGGGTGCGTCTCGCCGCCGGTTCCGCGCGATCGACGGCTCGTTTTCGACCGCGGCCAAACCACAAGACAAGAAACCCTGCGGCTCCTCCAACCGCGTATGAGCAACTACGAAGTCGCGATGGAAGCCGCCTGGTTGGTCCGTGACGTCGAGGAGACCGACGACGCCATCGGCGTCGCGGTCAGCGAAGCCGGCAAGCGACTCAACGAGACGGACAAGCAGTACGTCGAGGTCGAGCCCGGCGTCACCGGCTGTCCGGCCTGCGGCGAGCCGTTCGACGCCGCGTTCCTCGCGGCGAACACGGCCCTCGTAGGGCTGCTCCTAGAGATCGACGTGTTCAACGCCGACAGCGAGGAGCACGCGGAACGGATCGCGAAAAGCGAGGTCGGCGGCGCCCTCCGCGACGTTCCCCTCGAAGTCATCGACGTCTTCGAGACCGACGCGGACGAGGACGAAGAGCCGGAGCGATAGGCACGGACGCGGGGCGTCGGGCGGATCTGCCGGGAGCGATCCCGGTGCCCGGTCGGTGCCGAAAGCTTTTCTAATAACCCTAAGTAATTAGCTGGCATGGAACTGCCGACGCCACAGGACCTCCGCGAGCGCCGGACCGCGCTGGAGCTGACCCAGAGCGAACTCGCCGACGCCGCGGACGTCTCCCAGCCACTCATCGCGCGGATCGAGGGCGGCGACGTCGACCCGCGGCTCTCGACGCTGCGCCGGATCGTCAACGCCCTCCAAGAGGCGGAGGGCGAGGTCGTGCGCGCGGCCGACCTGATGAACGAGACCGTGATCAGCGTCGCGCCCGACGACGCCGTGGGCGAGGCGGTCGATCTGATGGAGGCCGAGGCGTACTCGCAGCTCCCCGTTCTCCAGAACGGCGTGCCCGTCGGGTCGATCAGCCAGGGCGACGTGGTCCACGCCGGCGAGAACGTCGGCGACCACCCGGTCAGCGAGGTGATGAGCGAGTCGTTCCCGACGGTCGCGCCGTCGGCGACCGTCGACGAGGTCCGGAACCTCCTCGACCACTACAAGGCGGTGATGGTCACCGACGGCGGGGAGACGGTCGGAATCATCACGGAGGCGGACATTGCGGCGCAGTTGTCGCAGTAGCTCACTCCTCGCGCCGCTCCGACAGTCGCTCCCAGATCTCCGTACACCCCGCGCCGTCCGGCACGTCCTCGACGTGCGCCGACTCTTCGGCCCGCCCGTCCCCGTCGTCCTCGGAGCCGTCGGCTTCGGTCCCGCTCTCTTCCTCCGATACGGCCCCGTCCGTCATTGACTCGGCCTACGCGGTGGCCGGTCATAACGGGTCAGTCGGCGGCACGCCCCGCCGCCGCTCCGCGGCGGCCGCAACGATCGCCGGTACCTCGGACGCGACCGCTCACAACTCCAGCCCGCGGATCGCGACGCTCGCCCCGTCGTCGCCTCCGGCGTCCGCCGCGCCGTCCTCGACGCGGCCGATCACGCGACCGTCGGTCGCGTCGGCCAGCGCGTCCGCGGCGTCGGCGTCGACCGCGGCGACGAACCCCGTCCCCATGTTGAACGTGCGGTACATCTCCCCGTCGGAGACGTTCCCCTCGGACCGGACGAACTCGAAGACGGGCTGCGGGTCGAACGCGTCGTCGACGACGTAGCGGTGATCGCCGAGGCGGTCGAGGTTCGTCCAGCCGCCGCCCGTCACGTGGGCGGCGCCGCGGACGCCGTGGTCGCGCATCGGGTCGAGCAGGTCGGTGTATATCGCGGTCGGTTCGAGCAGCGCGTTGCCGAGCGTCTCGTAGTCGCCGAACGGGCAGGGGTCCGCGTAGGCGTGGTCGCGCGTGACGGCCTCGCGCGCCAGCGTGAGCCCGTTCGAGTGGATTCCCGACGAGCGCCAGCCGACGAGCGCGTCGCCCGGCTCCGCGCGGCCGTCGAACACGCCGCCCTTCGCGGCGAGGCCCGCGCACGTACCGGCCAGGTCGAGCCCGCGGACGACATCCGGCATCACGGCCGTTTCGCCGCCGACGAGTTCGATGTCCGCCAGCTCGGCGCCGCGAGCGAGCCCCTCGCCGACCTGCTCGGCGAACCGCTCGTCCGGCTCGTCGACGGCGAGGTAGTCGACGAACGCGACGGGGCGGACCCCGGCCGCGACGAGGTCGTTGACGTTCATCGCGATACAGTCGATACCGACCGTGGAGTAGTCGCCGAGCGCCTCCGCGACGAGGAGCTTCGTCCCGACGCCGTCGGTCGCGAGCGCGAGGTAGCGGTCGCCGATATCGAGGAGGCCCGCGTAGTCGCTCCCCGAGCCGTCCGCGTCGGAGTCCGAGCCGACCGCGCCGATCAGCGCGGCGGTGGCGGCCTCGCTCGCGTCGATATCGACGCCCGCGTCCGCGTAGGTGAGTTCGTCGTCGCCGTCCGGTCCCCCGCCGCCGCTCCCGTCGCCCTCGGTCATGTGTGTGGAGGCACGCCGGCGGAGCAAAAACGCACCGTTCCGGGCGAAGCCGCCGGACGCGCGGCGGTCGCCCGACCGCGGCTCAGAACGGGCCGCCGAAGCCGAGCCCGACGACGAAGACGAGCCCGACGGCGAGCAGGACCGAGGGGACGAAGACGGCCGCCCAGACCGGCTTGCTCCACGATAGCACCGTCTTCCCGTCGAGCGGGCCGTACGGGACGAGGTTGAACGCCGCGAGAAACGCGTTGATCGCGATGCCGCGCGCGCCGAGGATCGTCACGAGCTCGCTGCCGAGGAGCCCGCCGAGCGCGAACAGCGGGAAGAACACGGCCATCAGCCCGAGATTCACGGCCGGGCCGGCGAGCGCGATATGCCCGTGCTCCCGCGGCGTCAGCCGCCCGCGGTGGTGGACGGCGCCGGGCGCGGCGAAGATGAACCCGAGGAGCGAGCTCATCACGGCAAGGAACAGCATGCTGTTGTCCGCGCGGAACTCCGCGACTTGGTCGTAGTGGACCGCGACGACCTTGTGCGCGACCTCGTGGAGGAGGAAGGCGACCCCAGCGGTCGCGAGCCCGACGAACAGCGGCGGGATCACGCCCGCGGCGAGGATGCGACCGATCCCGGCCGAGCCGCCGACGAAGAACAGGGTGAACGCCACGCCCAAGGCGAGCCACGCGACGAGCAGGTCGCGGAGCTCCGCGCCGCTGAAGTAGAGCCCCGCGATTCGCCGCCCCGAGAACGTCGCGCCGCCGCTCATGCGATTCCCCCCACGGCGCCGCGCACGAGGTCGGCGCCGTTGACCGCGCCCTCGACGAGCAGCCGCCCGACCTCGTCGACGCCGCCGACCTCGGCGCCGAACATCGCCGGGATGACGTACGCCGCGAAGAGGAAGCTCGCGACGATGCTACCGACGTTCGTCATCGCGACGACGACGATGAGCCGGAACAGCGGCACGTCGAGCATCGCGGAGACTAACTCGCCGACCGACCGCGTCTCGTCGCCGAGCAGGTCGTTGAGCGCGCCGATGTCCGCCACGTTCACGGTCAGGCTCCGCAGTTCGACGTAGCCGGTGAACCAGCCGGGCGCGAGCAGCGGGTTGATCGAGGTCATCCACGCGACGGCGCCGCCGACGCCCGCCGAGAGCCAGCGTGCGCCGGCGACCTTCGCGAAGGCGAAGGCGAAGACGCCGTTGATCAGGAACCACGCGCCGAACAGCCGGAGCAGGAACGCGTTGCCGGCGCCGCCGAGCGCCAGCAGGAGGAAGAAGCCGACGAAGCCGACGGTGATCGCGTAGCCGATCGCCTTCTTCCAGGGGAGCCCGCGTCCCGATTCCTCGCCGACCAAGTCGTCCATCGCCGGGAGGGTCGCGGGCTCGGCGAGGTATCGCTCGATCCCCGCCTGGTGGCCCGCGCCGACGACGGCGACCACGTCGTGCCCGGCCTCGCGGAGCGCGACGAGCCGGTGGGCGATGAACGCGTCGCGCTCGTCGATGAGCGCCTCCGCGCCGCCCGGGGAGAACTGCCGGAACTCCTCCATCATCATCGTCACCACGTCCGTGTCGGTGAGGTCCGCGGCGTCCAGCTCCTCGATACCCCCGGCCTCCGGGTCCACCTCGCCGCCGCCGAACCCGCTGACCGCGATCGCGAGGACGGCGCCGACGACGAGACCGAGGCCGATCCCGATCCCGAAGCCCCCGATCGCCGCAACGGGGAACCCGCCGAGGTACGCCGAGACGGGTCCGTTCGCGGCCCCGGTGACCCCGGCGGCGACGCCGGTCGACAGCCCGGTGCCGACCGCGGCGTAGAGCCGCTGGTCCGGAGAGAGCGCGAGCGAGCCGACCTGGTCGACGGCGATCCCGACGCCGAGCGCGACGAGGACGCCCGCGGCGACGCTCGTCAGGATCGCGTCGGTGATCCCGACGGCGCCGCCGAAGAGGCCGATGGCCGGCCCGGCGAGGATCCCGACCAGGAGCCCGCCGATCGCGCCGGCGACCCGCGGGTCGCTGACGCCGAACGCGAGCCCGCCGACGAGCCGGAGCTTCTCCGTGATCGTCATGCGGGCCCAGAAGCGTTGGATCGTGGTCTGGATGTCGCGGTCGACCAAGGCGACGTCGATGCCGAGCGACTCGGCGATGTCAACGGCGGCCTTCATATCGGCGCCCGGCTCGATATCGAACCGCTCGCCGAGCTGGGTCTGGACGTACGAGAGCATCCAGTACGCCAGGAACTGGAACACCGTGTTCCCCCTGAGCAGGTCGCCGGCGTCGAGGTCGTCGGGCGTCTCGCCGTTCATCTGGCGGTAGCGCCCCTCGTCGAGCTCGACCGCGACGACGTCGGGGCGTTCCCGCTCTATCGTCTCCTCGACCTCGTCGACGGAGCGCTCCGACACGTGCGCGGTCCCGACGACCGTCACGCTCCCCTCGCCGTCGGCGGCGGGTCCGCCGCCCGGCTCCCGGTCGAGGTCGCCGCCGTCGGTGCGCGGCGGTCTGTCGGTCGACGGGGGTGCCTCGTCGTCGGTCCCCCGTGACGTCTCTGTCATCACCCGACGTACTCGGTCACCGCGTTTAGGGTTTGTGCGTCGGTCCCGGCTCCCGCTCGGGCGGGGTCGACCCGTCCCCAACGATCCAACAAGTTTGTATCCTCACGCGCCACAGGATGTCGTATGTCCCGGCTGTTGCCCTCCCTGCCGGACGCGACGCCAGAGGAGCGCGAGCCCCGGGTCGTCGGCGTCGACGACGACGAGGCCGACGACCTCATCGCGGCCCTCGGCTCCGAGACGGCGCGCGCGATCCTCTCGACGCTCCACGACCGCCCGGCGACGAAGTCGGAGATCGCCGACGAGGTCGACACCTCGCTCCAGAACGTCCAGTACCACCTCTCCCGGCTCGACGAGGCCGACCTCGTGGAGGTGGTCGACACTGCCTACTCGGAGAAGGGCCGCGAGATGGACGTGTACGCCGCAGCGGACGAGCCGCTCGTGCTGTTCGCTGGCGGCTCCGAGGAGTCGACGGGGATCAAGACCGCGCTCATGCGTCTGCTCGGCGGGTACGGGATCATCGGACTCGCCGCGGTCGCCGCCCAGCGGCTCCTCGCAGTCGGCTCGCTCGCGGACCCGCGGACGAGCGCCTCGGGCGGTGACGACGTTGGGACGGCCAGCACCGACGGCCCCTCGATAGAGAGCGTCCCCGACCAGAACACCGCCGCCGACGGCGCCGACAGTGCGGTCGACCTCGTCGGCCGCCCGCTCGCGGAGTACGCGGTCTCGCTCGTCGAGCCGGGGGTCGTCTTCTTCGTCGCCGCCGCGCTCGTCTTC
The DNA here is from genome assembly GCF_005435035.1 of Halorubrum sp. SD690R. Lineage (NCBI taxonomy): Archaea > Methanobacteriati > Methanobacteriota > Halobacteria > Halobacteriales > Haloferacaceae > Halorubrum > Halorubrum sp. SD690R. The sequence goes on from NZ_SGTV01000004.1 coordinate 25,758, forward strand.
ACGCTGGCGTGGGCGTACTGGTACCGAGCGTCGAGCTAGGGCGGCGGGGGTCGCGGACCGAACGGGACGCGCGTGGGACAGCTATTCAAGCGGCCGTCACCACGTTCCGATATGGAACACGAAGCCGAGGTCGTCGGGGTCGGTGCGGGGTCTGCGCCGAGCGGCGACGTCCCGGCGGTGATCCTCTCCGCGCGCGACGAGTACGTCCCGATATTCGTCAGCGGCGACCAGGCCCGATCGATCGGTATGGCGCTGGAGGGCGAACCGTTCGACCGACCGCTCACGCACGACCTGCTCGTTGACATCCTCACGGAGTTCGGCGGCGCCATCGACCGCGTCCGCGTCGACGACCTCCGCGACGGCACCTTCTACGCGAAGGTCGACGCCGAGCGCTACGAGGAGGGCGAGCCGGAGCGGTTCGTCTTCGACGCCCGTCCCTCCGACGCGCTCGCGCTCGCCGTGCGCCTCGACTGTCCGATCGTCGTCACCGACGAGGTGATAGACGAAGCGGGGCGACCGCCCGACTCGGTCCAGTTTAGCGGCGACGGCGACCCATCGGAGGAGCGCTGAGCCCGGGGCCCCGGACTCGGCGGGCGGCGGGCCCGCGCCGAAGCCCGTCGTTCAAGTTGCCGCATCTCCCACCACGGGCATGGACGAGACCGCGACGCTCGCCTCCTCGCACACGGAGATGACGGAGATGCTCCTCCCGAACGACACGAACAACCTCGGCCGGGCGCTCGGGGGCGCCGTGCTCCACTGGATGGACATCTGCGGCGCCATCGCCGGCATGCGGTTCTCGAACCGACAGGTGGTCACCGCCTCGATGGACCACGTCGACTTCATCTCCCCGATCGAGATGGGCGAGGTCGCGATCGTCGAGGGATACGTGTTCAACACCGGCCGGACGAGCGTCGACGTGAAGGTCGACGTGCGCGCGGAGAATCCCCGCACGGACGAGACGCGCCGGACCACCACCTCCTACTTCACGTTCGTCGCGCTCGACGACGACGGGCGCCCCACGCCGGTCCCCGACCTCGACTGTCCGACCGCCGACGAGGAAGCGCTCCGCGAGGACGCTATGAACGGGCGCGAGGAGCAGCTGCGACAGGTCGTGAACCGGTACGACCTCTGACCGCGCAGACCGACACGACCTCCAGCCCCGTGAACCGGCACGACCGCCGACCGCACGGCCCGTTACTCTCCCGAGCCCGCGACGACCTCGACGGTCGCGTCCGGGTCGGCGGCGGCCGCGACCGCGGCCTCGTGCGCCGCCAGCGCGCGCTCCGCGAGGCCGTCGAGCGCGTCGCGGTCGGGTCCGCTCACCTCGGCCGCCTCGGACCCGTCGCCTGCCGCGAGGTGACTCGGACAGTCGCAGTCGGAGGCGCCGAACCCGTCTACCGGGCCGGCGGGTAGGCGCTCCGCGACCGGACACTCGACGTCGACGCCGAGGCTCCGCACGACGCGGTCGATCCGCGCGGCCGGGTGACCGAGCAGGTAGTCGACGTGCCAGTGGCGGACGTCGTGGTCGCCCCGCGCCGTCCGCCGGTGCCTGTCGACCCGCGAGAACCCGCCGGCGCCGAGCGCGCTGCCCGTGTACGCGTACGCGCCGGCCGGGAGACGGTGTTCGCCGAGCGCGCCCGCCGACAGCGTGGCGTCGGCCGCGAGGGCGACGATGAGGGTGTAGCTGCCGCCGTCGGCGTCGGTCATCCGTCCCCCGCCGGCCGCGACCCGGTCCCGGTCGCGCTCACGACAGCGCGGTCGGCGCCTCGTCGGCGGCCGCCCGGAGCGACCCGACCATCTCGCCCGCGTCGTCGTCCAGTCGGTAGGTGTCGTGGACGTCCGCGGGGTCGCGGCCCCGGCCGGACAGCGTCCCGACGACGTCGGCGATGCGGTCGTAGTTGTCGCGCACGAGCCCGCCGACGATGCCCGGCGTTCCCGCGCGGTCGGCCAGCTCCTCGGCGGCCGACCGCCCCGCGTACACCCGCCGCTCGACCGGGTCGACGAGCACCATCGCGAACGGGCGCGAGCCGAACTGCGCGTCGAGGAACGGACCGACCGGGTCGGCCTCCCACGGGACCGCGACGACGCCCTCGAGCCGGCGGAGCGCGACGGCGGCGACCGAGCAGTACGGGCAGTCGCCGTCGAAGATCAGCACCGGCGCGTCCGCGCCGTCCGGGTCAGTAGACATACGAAAACGTAGGGACTCGACCGGCTTAAGCGGCCGGTCGGACGAACTCGTTCGGGTGCCGGGGCGCGTCGGACCCGCTCAGTGCGAGTGGCCGAGCGCGTCTTCGAGCGACTGCCCGAACCGCTCCTCGAACAGCTCCGCGGCCGTCTCGTTCATCTCCGCGATGTCCTCGGGCACGTCGCCCTCGCTGTGGTGGACGATGACGTGCGCCTGCTGGGCCATCGCCTGGACGACGACGTCTGAGACCACGGCGGTCGCGGCCTCGCCCTGCTCGCTGAGCACGTCGACGAGGCCGGCGGGCAGTTCGAACGACTCCTCGTCACCGTCGGGACCGGTGACCGTGTAGGTTTCTGTCTCTCCCATATCCGTCGGTCGCGGCCGCGACATAAGGGTCTGTGGAAACCGGACGCGAGCCGCGCACGACCGCCGCCTGCGGCCTCCGAGCCCGCCGGTCCGACCCGTCAACCGTGCGACGAGATCGCCTTCACCGAGGAGCCGGAGCCGACGATGCTGCCGAGGTACACCGCGATGGCCGTGACGACGATCGACCCCCCGGAGGGGAGGCCGAGTCCGATCGAGACGGCGAAGCCGCCGATCACCGACAGCTGGCCGAAGATGACGGCGAGGTACATCGTCTCGCGGAAGCTCCGGGCCACCTGCGAGGCGGCCGCGACGGGGACGACGAGCATCGCCGCGACGAGGATGACGCCGAGCACCTGCATCGCGCCGACGACGACGACCGCGGTCAGCACGACGAGCAGGGTGTTGTAGCCGGTGACGTTCAGCTGGGCGACCCGCGCGGCCTGCTCGTCGAAGGTGATGAAGAGGAGCTGCTTGTACGTCAGCGCAACGCCCGCGACGACGATCAGCGAGAGCGCCCCCATGAGGCGCGCGCCCTCCGGCGTGACGACCGCGAGGTTCCCGAACAGGTACCCCTGGATGTTCACGCCGGTGAGCCCGTCGCCGTAGCTGATGATCAGGGTCCCGACCGCGAAGCTCCCGCTGAGCATGATCGCGATGGGTACGTCGCCGTACGCGTCGGTGCGCTCGGTGAGCCACTGGACCCCGAGCGCCCCGAGGATGCCGACCGCGAGCGCGACGAGCAGCAGCGAGCCGTTCCACCCCGTCGAGGAGGTGACGAGGATCCCGACGGCGACCCCGGCGAACGCGGTGTGCGCGAGCGTCTCGCCGATCAGCGCCATCTCGCGGTGGACGAGGAAGGAGCCGACGAGCGGGGCGACCACCCCGACGAGCACGCCAACCGCCATCGACTGCCACATGATCGGGTGTCGGAAGACGTTCGTCCCGAACGCGGCGTCCATCGCGCGCCCCATCGAGCGGAACGCGGCGTACAGCTCGCTCGCCACCGGCAGGTCCTGCGTCCAGTAGAGGAGGAGGAACGAGAGCATGACCGCCGCGACGACGCCCGTGAGCCCGATCCCGGCGAGCTCCGCGGTCCGGCGGAGTCCTCGTTCGCGGCCGGTCCGGTCCGGACGCGGACGCTCCCGCTCCCGGTCAGCCGGTGTCTCCCCGGTCATCAGTGGTGGTGGTGGACGACCTGTCCGGTCGCGCCGTACGCCTCCGCGAGGGCGTCGCTATCGACGAACGACTCCGTGTCCCCGTGGTGGTACAGCTCGGTGTTGATACAGGCGATGCGGTCCGCGCGGTCGGTGACGACGCCGATGTCGTGTTCGATGAGGATGATCGTAATCCCGTCTTCGTTGAGCTCGTCGAGGAGGGCGTAGAACGCGTCGCGCGACTCGGCGTCGACGCCGACCGTCGGCTCGTCGAGCGCGAGCAGGTCCGCGTCGCTCGCGAGGGCGCGAGCGATGTACGCTCGCTGCTTCTGCCCGCCGGACAGCTCCGAGACGAGCCGGTCGGCCAGGTCCCCGACCCCGACCGTCTCGATGGCGTCCGCGACGGCGGCGCGGTCGGCCGCGGAGAGCCGCCCTCGCCCGGCGTGCGCGAACCGCCCCATCGTGACGCACTCACGGACGGTGACGGGCATCGCGCCGCCGCGGCTCGTCGCCTTCTGGGAGACGTAGCCGATCCGGCCGCCGTCGTCGAACTCGTCGACCGGCCGGCCGAACAGCTCGACGGACCCCTCGTCGGGCTCGTGGAGGCCGAGCATGAGGTGGAGCAGCGTCGTCTTCCCGGAGCCGTTCGGTCCGACGAGCCCGAGGAAGTCGCCTTCCTCGACGGTGAGAGAGACGTCTCTCACGGCGACGGTGTCGCCGTAGGAGAACGTCACGCCGTCGAGGTCGACGATCGCGGTCACTTCGTGTGCCCCATCTGGACCGGCCGCACGTTTAGCTCTTTTACTCCGTCGCCGCGCCGCCGGGTCGGGGGGTCGCTCGGCGCGCCGGCGGCCGTGCCGGTCACTGCGCCCCGAACGCCCGCTCGAAGGCCGGGACGTTGATCTCGGTCATCTGTTCGAGGTAGCCGTACCCGGCGTCGTTCCACTCCCGCGTCGTCCCCCCGGCCGGCGTGACGGGGACCGCCTCCGTCGCGCCGCTGTTCTCGACGATCGACTCGGCAAGCCGCGGCGACTGGAACCGGTCGTACAGCACCACGTCGATCCCCTCCGCGTCGACGAGGTCGATCGTGTCGGCGATCTCCGACTGCGTCGGCTCGTTCTGCGGCGAGACGCCCACCGGCGAGCGGAGCCGGAACCCGTAGCGCGCCTCCAGGTACTGGAAAGAGTTGTGGCCCGCCAACACCGCCACGTCGCGCGCGGCGTCCTCGGCGATCGACCGGAAGGCGTCGTCGATCGCGTCCAGATCCGCGGCGTACGCCTCGGCGTTGGCGGCGTACGCCTCGGCGTTGTCCGGGTCCGCCTCGCCCAGCCCGGTCGCGATCGTGTCGACCATCTCGGCCGCGAGGACCGGGTCCGTCCAGACGTGGGGGTCGTACCGGGTCCCGTTGTCGTGGTCTCCCTCATCGTGGCCCTCCCCGTCGTGGTCCCCCTCGTCGTGGCCCTCCTCGTCGTGGCCCTCCTCGTCGTGGCTCTCCCCGTGAGAGTGGTTCCACTCGAGCAGATCGCCTTCGAGCCCGTCGAGCACGTCGACCGTAGCGACCGTGTCGTAGTCGCTCTCCAGCGTCGCCGCCAGGTCCTGCGCCCACGCGAACTCCGGACTGTCGAGGTAGACGAACGCGTCCGTCGCCGCGACGTCCGCCGCGAGGGTCCCGTCGGGCGTCCACCCGTGGCCGAGCTGGCCCACGTCGACCGGGTCCTCGAAGCTCGCGTTGTCGCCCGCGACCTCGTTGGCCCAGTCGTTGAGCGTGAAGAACGCGGCGTACCCAGAGTCGAACTCCTCGGAGCTGCCGCCCCCGTTCCCGGTACACCCCGCGAGCGACGCCGCCGTTCCCGCGACCGCCAACCCGGCACCGCGCCGCAGCACCGACCGCCGTGAGTGAGTCATACCGATCTGTAACGCGGATTAATAGAAAAAAGTTATTATTTCATAACTCAGTCTTAATAATCTCGCCCCCGAAACCGACCGTCGATTAACAACGCCGGAGTCGGAGCGGCGTCGGGCCCGGCGCGACGCCGCCTCATTCGGTGAGGTCGACGACCGCGGCGTCCGCGAGGTCGGCGAGCGTCTCGGGGTCGACCGCGAACACCGCGCTCGGTGTCCCGGCGGCGCCGTACACGGTGTCGTACTCGGCGAGCGTCGGGTCGAACACCGTCGGGAGCGCGGCGTCGTGGCCGATCGGCGGCACGCCGCCGATGCTCCAGCCGACGACCTCGCGGATGCGCCCCGGGTCGCCCATCTCGGCGTCGTCGGCGTCGAAGTGGTCAGCGACGGCGTCGAGGTCAAGCCGGTTCGCGCCGCTCGTGATCGCGGCGACGAGGCTTCCGTCTCGGTCGCCGCCGGAGAGCGAGACGACGATCGTCGACGCGATCGCGCCCGTCTCGCGGTCGAGCGCGTCGGCCGCCGCGGCCGCCGTCTCCGTGCCGGCGTCGAACTCCAGCACGTCGATTTCGACGCCGTACCGCTCCCGAGCCCGCCGTTCGAACTCCGCCGCGCGTGGGTGCATGCGATACGAGACCGCGCCCCGCGGACATCAACCTCTCGGAGGCGGTGAAACTGCGGCGACGGGCAGAGTCGCGGTCCGCGTCGTGGTCGGTGTCGCGAGCGCGGTCGGCGTTGCGGTCGCTCTCCGGGCGCGGTCGCCGGGCCGTCAGGACCCGTTACCGGGTCCGGAGTTCGTCTTTGTCCTTGATCACGCGGGCGTCGCCCTCGCCCGAGGTGACCTCGTTGACGAGGTCGTAGAGGTCGTTCTGGAGCCCGGCCGGGAAGGTGAGTACCCCAACCCAGGAGCCGTCGTTCTGCCACTCCTCGCGCTCAAGATCGCCGAACTCCCGGATCTGCGCCTGTCCGGACCCGGCGTAGTCGGCCGGGAGCTGGACCGCCATCGTCACCTCCTCGAACCGGATCGGGATCACCGGTCGCAGCGCGTCGAGCGCGTCGTCGACCTGGTTCTCTACCGCTTCCATCGGGTCGATCTGGAACCCGGCCTCATCCAGCGCGCGCTCGATCCGTTCGGGCGGGTGCGGCGAGTCGTCCATCTGCGGGTTCACGGCGTTGCGCGTGATGGTGGTCACCAGCTGATTGTGCTTCCGCTCTTGCATCTCCGCGCGCTGCTCGGCGGTGATCTGTATCTCCCCGCGATCGACGACCTCCGGAATGATCGAGAGCGGATCAGTGGTGCCGAAGACGGTCTCTAAATCCTCCTCTGCCGGTCGGTCGCCCCGCGAGGCGTTCTCGAAGACGTCCTCCGCGGCGATGACCTCCTCTAAGTCACCGTCGAACTCGCCGCGCTTGATCGCGAGCGCGGCGTCGGGGTCGATCAGGACCTCGAAGCGCTCCCCGTGTGACTCCAGTCGGGCCGTCACGGCCTCGTCGAGCGATATCATACCGGACGCTACCACCCCCGCGGGCAAAAAGCCTCCCGCCGCCGTCTTCGCCGCAATGAACCGCGGCGTCCGGTCGCGGCGCCCCCGCGCCGACCCGGCTACCCTCCCGCAGACGGCCGCTCGTCGTCCCACTCCTCGCGGCACGACTCCGAGCAGAAGTGTCGGTGGACGATGTCGTCGCCGTCGACCCACGTGATCGTTCGACGACCGCTCCCCAGCGCCGGCTGGCCGCACGTGGCGCACCCGGGCGCGGACTCCTCGTCGACGTCCTCCTCGAGGTCCGAGGTCGGATCTACCATACCTCCCCGTACGTCCGGGGGCACTTGAACCCGCGAAGGGCGGCAGTTCTGGCCACGACGACGCCCGACCCTCGGCGGGACGGGTCCGGCAGCTACCGCCTCGTTTGCGCGTCGCGGTCGGTCGCCCTGCGCGACGGGTGTTCGACGGTGATCTCTTGGTCGGGGCTCGGCCCGACGACGGTCCGCTCGCGGCCGTCGGGCCACCGCACGTCCACGCGCAGCGGCTTCGCGCCGCCGAGCCCGAAGTGCGCGACCGGCTCCGTCTGACAGAGGCAGCCGCCGCCCGCGTCGATCGCCCGCCGCTGGACGCCGTCGGCGGTCTCCAGCGTGACGACCGCGCCGCGCGCCGGCGCGCCCTGCCGCGTCGTCGGGCGCACGCGGAGCCAGCCGGCGTCGGGCGCGTCCGTGGCGCCGTACACCGTCACCGGCTGCGCGGCGACCTCGCCGTGGACGACGAGGAGTTCGAGGGCCCCGTCGCCGTCGACGTCGGCCGCGACCGCGCCGGTGCCGAACCCGTCCGGCTCCGCGGCCGGCCCGAGCGGGACGGGCTCCCACCCCGGCGGCTCGCCCGGGCGGTCGACGCGCTCGAACAGCCGGTTCTCCGCGCCGCAGACGTTGAAGAAGAGCTCCTCGCGCCCGTCGTTGTCGAAGTCCGCGGCGACGACCGTCCGGACCGCGCCCACCTCGCGGAGCGGGGCGGGGGCCACGTCGTCGTAGCCGCCCGCCGGCGAACAGCGCAGGAGGCGGCTGGGCGCGGCCTCGTTGCCGACCGCGAGCGCGAACGTCCCGCCCTCGTCGACGACCGCCGCGCCGCGGGTGTCGCCGCTGGGATCGGAGAGGGCGGGACCGCCGTCCGTGCGGTCGTAGTGGCCGTCGCGGTTGCTGAACAGCCGGTTCGGTCCCCCCTCGACGCCCGCGAACAGGTCGCCCTCGCGGGAGCGGTACGGGACCGCGAGCAGCGACCGACAGCCGCCGTCGACCTCCAGCCCGACCGCCTCGGCCATGTCGGTCACCTCGCCGTCGTCGCCGAGCTCGTAGAACGCGAGCGGGGCGGCGTAGCCCGAGACCGCGACGCCGTACCGGCCGGTCCCCAGTCGGTCGAGCGCCGCGACCGACCGGCCCGCACGGACGTCGAGGCGGTCGGCGTTCACCTCCCGCGCGAACACGTCGGTCCAGCGGTACCGGTCGGCCTCCAGTCGGCTCAAGAGGAGGTCGGGGTCGCCGCCGTCGACGCCGCGCGCGCAGTTGTGGACGTACACCTCCTCGCAGCCGTCGGCGTCGAGGTCGGCCGCGCACACGCCCATCCCGTGGCGCGTCCCGTCGGCGACGATCCCGCAGGCGGTGTCGACGTAGCGGCCGTCCTTCCGGGCGTACAGCCGATTCGGCTCGCCGTAGCCGGCGACGAAGACGAGCGGTCCGTCGCGGCCGGGCGTCACCGCGACCCCGTATCCGCGCATCGGGCGTCCGTCGTCGAGGAGACCGGACCGCTCCGTGAACATGGCCGCCCGTCACCGCTCCGAGAATATGAACGCACGGGTTGGATACGAGCGGCTCCCGCGGTGAGAAATGGTAACCGAGGCTATAGGTTCCGCTCGATGTACCGGTTCACCCGCGATATCCGGTCGGCGTCGAACGTCCACAGCCCGCGCCAGACTCGCGGCTCCGTCTCGACCGCGAGGAGTCCGACGCCGCCCTCGACACCGCGCTTGAGGTCGCTACTCGGGTCGCTCGCGGCCGAGTGCGGTCCCTCCGGCGGCCGGTACACCACGAACCAGCTATCTGTGAAGTCCGGGTCGTTCCCGGCGTGGATCACGGCGTCGAGGTCCGCCGGGAGCCTGTCGGGGACCCCGTAGAGGTGCGTGTCGACGGCGGTCTCGGTGACGCGCTCGTAGACGTTCCGCGTGCCGACCTCGTCGTCGATCCGCGAGAGCCGCTGGAACGACGAGCGCAGGGTGCCGTCGCCGGCGGCCCACGCCGCGCGCTCGATGAACCGCGAGATGGTGATGAGGAGCAGCTTCTGTCGGTTCGATTCGGGATACCCGCGGAGCGTGAACGTCGCGTCGCCGAGGCCGCTTATCACCGACGGGAGATCGACGTCGCCGAGGGACCGGCTGCCGGTGACGTACAGGTCCGAGTTGACGAAGAGCACCGCGTCGCCGAGTTCGGCGAGCGTCGAGCCGGCGACCACCTCGCCGCCCTCCATGAGCAGCACGAGGTTCTCGATCTCGTCGGGGTCGCCGCCGTCGAACGGAACGTCGTCGTGGCGGCGAAGCACCTCGACGTCGAGGGAGGGGACGGTCCCGGTGTCATCGTCGAGCACGCCGGTCGTCGCCAGTTCTCGGGCGGTGAGACCGTGCGTCCGCTCGCGGCTCGCGGCTCCGGCTGGCCCCGCGCCGTCGGTGACTCGTCGATCGCCCGGGCCGGTGATCACGCGGCCGTCGACCACTCCCACCGCGTCGTCGCCGAACGTGTCCACGAGCATGTTCAGCACGGGGTCCGGGTCGGTCCGGTTGACGATGACGACGGAGCGCTCGGGGCCGTCGAAGCGATCGAGAAACTGTTCGAGTGTCACGTGTACCGGTGTGGGCGTGTCCTCCTCATAAGGATTCTCGCACAGTTATCGCGTCCGATAACCACCGGTGAGCGGGGAAACCGCGACGTGCCGAGTCGGGTCCGGCGCGGGGGCGGAGCGACGGGACCTTACGCTCCCAGCGCGTCCTCGAGCAGCTGGAGCGGGTGTTCGATCTCGTAGCCGGTCCCGTGTTCCATCTGCATCGCGCAGGTCGGGCACTCGGTCATCCCGACCTCGCCCTCGGCGTCCTCCATGTGCTCGAACATCTCCGCGCCGATCTCCATCGACTTCTCGTACTTCTCCTCCTTCCAGCCGTAGGTGCCGGAGATGCCGGAACAGGAGTCGCCGACGTCCTCCATCTTCACGCCGTCGACGTCGCGGAACGTCTCGACTGCCTGCCGGGAAAGCCCCTGATTCCGGGCGTGACACGGCGCGTGATACGCGAAGGCGCGCTCGTCGTCGAGCCCGCCGGCCTCGTCGAGCGCCTCCTCTAGGTCCTCGTGGATGCGGAGGTACTCCAGCGCCTCGAAGGTGTGCTCGGCGACGTCGTCGATCCCGTGGAGGTCGAACAGCTCGGGGTACTCTTGGCGCAGCGACAGCGAACAGGAGGTACAGGAGGCGATCACGTCTGCGCCGTCGGCGATGGCCTCGACGAGGTTCTCGACGTTCGTCTCCGCGTGGCGGCGGGCGTCCTTCAGCATCCCGTTCGCGAACATCGGCGTGCCCGAGCACTTCTGGGGCGGGACCATCACCTCGTAGCCGAAGTGCTCGTAGACTGAGACCAACGCCTTGCCGACCTCGGGCGTGTTGTAGTTGGAGTAGCAGCCGTGGAAGTACGCCACGCGCTTGTCGGGGTTCTCCACCTGTGCGCCGCCGCGCGCCTTCCACCACTCGCGGAACGTCTCCGTGGCAAACTCGGGGAAGTCGCGCTCCTTCGGGATCCCCATAACCTTCTCCATCGCCCACCGCGCGGGGCCGAAGTTCATCGCGAACGATGCGGTCCGGGGGAACATACTCGCGAGGCTCGCCGAGGTGCGGTAGTTCGCTAACACCCGATTCCGGATGTACTCGACGGAGAGCTTCTCCATCTGGCGCTCGACGAACTGCCCGCGGGCCTCGTTGTGCATCTGGGAGAGCGGCACTCCCGAGGGGCAGGCGTCGTCACAGCGCATACAGTTCGAACAGGAGGTGATCGACTCGTCGATGTCGTGGTCGTCCTTCCGTTTGAGCCGCCACTGCTCGGGGCCCTGGAACTTCGGCCCGGGGAACTCGTCGTCGACCTCAGCCACCGGGCAGGAGGTATCGCAGCTCGTACACTTGTAACAGGAGTCGGCCCCCTCGCGGAGGTCGAGGTCGCCGCCGGGGAACACGTCGACCGGGTCGTACGCGTCCGGGTCGAGCTCGGTCGAATCCGCTCCGGCCGAGGCGCTTTCGACGCCGCCGTCGGTTGCGGCGCGGTCGCCCGCGGTCGCGTCCGTCTCCGCGACTTCCCCCTCGTCGGGGACGAACACCGACGGCTGCTCGTCGCGGCCGGACTCCGGGACGCCCGGCGTCGGCCCCTCGTAGCCGCCGTCGCTCGACTCGGTCGCCTCGTTCGACTCCCCCACGTCTCCGTCGTCGTCCGTGTGTCGTGTCATTGGTTCGCCTCCGTCGCCGCCTGTCGCCCGGCCGCGAGGCCGGTCGCGAGCGACACCCCGCTCGCGGACTTCTCCCGCGCCGCGTCCGCGCCGCCGACGACGCCGCCGGCCGCGAACACGTTCTCGTACTGTACCGTTCCCTCGGCGTCCGTGGGGCGACACCGCTCGTCGGGCCGGACCCCGAACCGCGCGTACGGCTGGTCGCCGCACGCGTCGTCGACGAACCACTCGTACCGGTCGTCCGGCTGGTCGACGTGGAGGTCGAGGACGGGCTCCCGGACCCCCTCCCGGTCGGAGTCGAGCCCCTTCCCGACGAGCCCGCCGGTCGCCAGCACGAACGCGTCGGCGCCGTACGGCGCCGTGCGACCCTTCCGATCGACCGCGACCGTCTCCACGCGACCGTCGGTCGCGGACTCGACGCCGACGACGGGGTTCCCGGTCTCGAACCGGACGCCCTCGGCGTCGAGCGCGTCGAACAGGCGGTCTTCGAGCCGCAGGCCGGGGAGGCTCGGCGGGCCCATCGGGATCTCGAACACGTCGGCGCCGAGCCGGTCAGCGAGTTCTTCGCGGACCTCCTCGCCCCGGTCGTCGCCCAGGAACGCGGGGAAGCCGACCCGCTCGACGCGGTCGACGCCGCCTGCCTCGTCGACCACGTCGTGGAGGTGCGGCGCGACCGCCTTCGCGAGCGCCTCGCGGGCGGGGACGCCGTCTATCTCCTCGTCGTGGTCGAGCGCCTTCGCGAGCCGGGTGATCTTCGCGTCGGCGCGGAACGCCTCCGCGAACTCGACCTCCGCGCCCGCGGCGTCGAACGGCACGCCCGCGGCCTCGAGCCGCCCCGCGAAGGCGCGCGCGTCGTACTCCGTGAGCGACCGGAACCCGACGACCAGCATCGGGCGGTCGTCGCTCGCGAGCCCCGCCTCGGCGGCCGCGGGGTAGCGCGCCGTCGGCTTCACCGCGCCGCCGAACGTCGGGACGAGGGCGTTGCGGTCGGTGTGGCCGCCGCGGTACGCGTCGCCCGCGAGGTCGTCGAAGAGGTCGAGCCCCTCCCGGAGCGCGTCGCTCCCGACGACCCGATACGGGTGCGACTCGGGGAGCCGGTCGATCCCCTCGAACGGGTCGGCGAGCGGCCCCTCCGGGTCCGGCCACTCGTCGCGGTCGAGGTTCCGGCCCGCGGTCGGCGGCCCGTCCCGGAGCGGCTTCGCGGGCTCGGTCGCCGGGACGTAGCCGAGCGCGTCGATCAGCCCGGAGGCCTGCCGCAGCGTGCTCGACTTGTGCGAGACGAGCCGCACGTCCGCGCCCTCGCGGGCGGCCGAAACCGCGGCCGTGATCGCGGCGAGGCCGCCGCCGATCACGAGCACGTCGCTGTTTATCGCCATCAGCGCCCTCCGTCGGTGGCCGCGTCGTCACTTGCGCGGCCCCCGTCGGTCGCCGCGTCGTCGCTTGCGCGGCCCCCGTCGGTCGCCGCGTCGTCGCTTGCGCGGCCACCGTCTGCGGCCGCGGTCCCCGTGTCGCCGCCGGAGCCGTCGGCGCCCGGCGCGTCGGCGCCCGCGTCGAACGCGCCGAAGTCCACCTCGCCGTCGAGGTTCGCGGGGTCGCCGTCGCGGTTCATCGTGGTCGCGTGGAGCAGGTGGTTCAGCATCGCCTGCGAGAGCTGTTCGCCCCACAGCGCGTGGCGCTGGCCCTTCCAGCGCTCCTGGTACAGCTCGTCTTCCGCGTCGCGGACGACCGGCTCGGGGTACTCCTCGGCGAGCTCCGACGCGATGCGGTGCGTACAGAAGCCGCCCTGGCAGTTCCCCATCGAGGCGCGGGTCCGCAGCCGGACCGCGTTGAGGTCGGAGCCGGCGTCGTCGACAGCGTCCTGGACCTCCGCGCGGGTCACGCTCTCGCAGTTACAGACGATCGGGTTCGGATCGTACTCGTCGAGCACGTCGTCGGCCCGGGAGCCGAGCCGCTGGCCCGAGCGCCGCGCGACGGGCGACCGGAGCCCGAACTCGTCCATCAGCTCCTCCATGCGCGCCGGGTCTTCGGATCCCGGCAGCGGCGCCTCGGCGGTGTCGCAGGTCGCCTCGTGGCCGAGCGTCTCGCAGACGTGGTCGGAGATGGACTCGGCCATCATCCGGTAGGTGGTGAGCTTCCCGCCGACGATGGTCGTCATCCCCGGAAGGTCGTCGCGGTCGCCGTGGTCGAGGAGGAAGTAGTCGCGCGTGATGTCGGTCGGGTCCTCGGTGCCGGTCCCCGGGGGTTCGTACAGCGGGCGGACCCCCCAGAACGAGCGGAGCGTGCGGGCGTCTTCGAGCGCCGGCACGAGCTCCGAGAGCGTCTCGATCATCAGGTCGACCTCCCAGTCCTCCTCGGGGTAGTCCTCGGGGTCGTCGACCTCCTCGTCGGTCGTGCCGAGGATACAGGCGGTCTCGTGGGGGACGATGATGTCGGCGTCGCCCTTCGGCCGACAGCGGTTGATCACGGTGTCGACCTGCCGGGTGTTCATCACCGTCATCACGCCCTTCGAGGGGCGCACCTCCACGTCGACGCCAGCCATCTCGCCGACGTTCCCCGCCCACGCGCCGGTCGCGTTGACGACGTGCCGCGCGCGGATCTCCTCGGTCGTCCCCGGCTCGCGGTGGACGCGCTTCCCCGGTCCCGTCTCGTGTTCGATCTCGACGCCGACGACCTCGCCGTCCTCGACGAGCACGTCGGTCACCGGTGCGTGGGTCTCGATTCGCGCGCCATGCTCGCGGGCGTCCGCAGCGTTCGACACGCAGAGCCGGAACGGGTCGATCGCGCCGTCTGGTAAGGCGATCGCCTTCTCGACATCGCGCGCGAGGTACGGCTCGCGACGGCGCGCCTCCTCGCCGTCGATCACCTCGGCGGGAATGTTACACGCCTTACATCCCTCCAGCTTCTCCTGGAAGTACTCCTCGGAGTCCTCGGGTCGCTTGACGAACATTCCCCCCGTCTCCTCGACGCAGTGGGCCGCGATGTCGCGGAGAACTCGGTTCTCCTCGATACACTCCTCCGCGCTCTTCTGGTCCGAGACCGCGTAGCGGCCCCCGCTGTGGAGGAGCCCGTGCATCCGTCCGGTCGTGCCGTGCGTCAGGTTCCCCTTCTCGACGAGGACCGCGTCGAGCCCCCGTCGCGCCAGGTCCCTGACGACGCCGCACCCCGTCGAGCCCCCACCGACGACGACGACGTCCACTTGTCTGTCCATGCGAGCCACTTGGACCCCGACCACTTTACTTTACCTCCCGAGGTGCCCCACCCATAACTATCACGGATATTCAAGTAGTGTAATCCCTGCCAGCGCCGATTTATTTATATACTAGACTTTTTCATTCGCGCCGATGTCCGGATTTCAACAGGAAGATTATTATGGTAGTACATTATGTTCACGATCGGCGTGGTAGCTTCCGTGAAGATATGTCGCGGCGGCGGCGGTGCGTCTTCCGGCCGTTTCGGTCCGGCTCCGGACGGGTCGGCCTCGACGGTCGGACGCCGTGACGGCGAACGCGACCCCGGGCTCGCCCTCGACGACGAGGCCGAGCCGGTCGCCGACGCACGCGGACCAGCGCCACAGGAGGGATCCACAACATGACACAGTACGTCGGTGCGATAGACCAGGGGACGACCGGGACTCGATTCATGGTGTTCGACCATGAGGGCCAGGTCGTCGCGAACGCCTACGAACAGCACGAACAGATCTACCCGAACCCGGGCTGGGTCGAACACGACCCGATCGAGATCTGGGAGAACACTCAAGAAGTCGTCCTCGACGGGCTCGCCGAGGCCGGGCTCGACGCCGATCAGCTCGAGGCCATCGGCATCACCAATCAGCGCGAGACGACCATCGTCTGGGACAAAGACTCCGGACGGCCGGTCCACAACGCGCTGGTGTGGCAGGACCGTCGGACGACCGACCGCGTCGAGGAGCTACAAGAGGACGAGAAGGTCGAGGAGATCCGCGAGAAGACCGGCCTCGAGGCCGACGCGTACTTCTCGGCGACCAAGACCGAGTGGATCCTCGACAACGCGGAGCCGCTCAAGATGCAGAGCTCGCGCGGCGGCGACCTCCGCGACCGCGCTCGCGCAGGCGAACTCGTGATGGGCACCATCGACTCGTGGCTCATCTACAACCTGACGGGCAACCACATCACGGACGTCACGAACGCCTCCCGGACGATGCTGTACAACATCCGGGAACTGGAGTGGGACGACGAGCTCTTAGACGAGTTCGACGTGCCCAAGGAGATGGTGCCCGAGGTACGCCCCTCCTCCGACGAGGACTACTACGGCCACACGGACGCCGACGGCTTCCTCGGCGAGGAGGTCCCGGTTGCCGGCGCGCTCGGTGACCAGCAGGCCGCGCTGTTCGGCCAGACCTGCTTCGACGAGGGCGACGCGAAGAACACCTACGGCACCGGCTCGTTCTACCTGATGAACACCGGGACCGACGCCGTCGAGTCCGACCACGGACTGCTGACGACGATCGGGTTCCAGATGTCCGGCGAGCCCGTCCAGTACGCGCTCGAAGGGTCCATCTTCATCACCGGCGCCGCCATCGAGTGGCTCGAGGACGTCGACCTGATCAACAACGCGGCACAGACCGCGGAACTGGCGCGCTCGGTCGACTCGACCGACGGCGTCTACATGGTCCCGGCGTTCACGGGACTCGGCGCGCCGCACTGGGACGGCCGCGCACGCGGGACCATCGTCGGGATGACCCGCGGCACGAGCAAGGAGCACATCGTCCGGGCGACGCTCGAATCGATCGCCTACCAGACCCGCGACATCGCCGAGGCCATGGAGGCCGACTCCGGCGTGGAGACCACGACGCTCCGCGTCGACGGCGGCGCGGTGAAGAACAACTTCCTCTGTCAGCTCCAGTCCGACATCATCCAGACCGACATCGCGCGGCCCGAGGTCGACGAGACCACCGCGCTCGGCTCGGCGTACGCCGCCGGGCTCGCGGTCGGCTACTGGGACAACGTCGACGAGCTGCGCGACAACTGGCAGATCGACCGCGAGTTCACGCCCGAGAAGGACCAGGCCGATGTCGACAAACTCTACGGCCGCTGGGACGACGCGGTCGAGCGCTCGAAGAACTGGGCGATCGACGAGGAGGACGAATAGATGAGCGTCGAACTGCTGCCGGAACTGGCCGTCGCGGCCGACACCGTGCTACAGGTCGGCTACGACCCGGGCGCGCCGACCGACGTGATCCAGAGCCTGACCAATCCAGCGATCCTTCTCGGGGCGCTCGCGGGCGGCGCCTTCGGGGCGGCGCTCGGCGCCCTGCCGGCGTTCATCTTCACGGGCTTCCTCGTGATCGGCGGGTCGCTCGGCGGCGGTGGATTCGGCGTGGACGTCGGGTTCGGTCCCGTCTTCGGCCCGCATATCTCCTTCGCGGGAGGTGTCGCGGCCGCCGGTTACGCTGCCAACAAGGGCTATATGGAGTCCGGATTCGACTACCACAACGCGAAGGACATCGGCTTCGCGCTGGGGAGTAAACCCGACATCCTCGCCGTGGGGGCCGTCTTCGGCGTCTTCGGCGTCCTCATCGAGCAGCTCTCCCGGCAGCTGGCGATCCCGGTCGACCCGATCCCGGTGAGCATCGTCATCAGCGCCCTCGTCGTTCGGGCGGTGTTCGGATACAGCATCGTCGGCAAGGTGAGCGACAAGGCGAACGGCTACTTCGACATGGGGCCGTTCGAGCGCGAGCAGATGCGCGAGCCCGGGGAAGTGGTGGGCGACGGCGGCAAGGCCAGCGAGGACCGCCTCGCCGTCGAGCCGTGGCTGCCGAACATGTACAAGTGGTCGCACGTCGCGGCGATCGGCTTCTTCGCCGGTCTCGCCTCGGCCGTCATCACGTACAACATGATCACCGGCGGGCACGGCCTTATCGCCGTGTTCGCCGGCTTCGGGATCAGTGCCGGGTCGCTGCTGTTCCTGAACCTCGGCGTCGACCGGATCCCGGTCACCCACCACATGACGCTGGCGGGGTCGACCGCCTTCCTCTCCGTGTGGCAGGGAGGCATCACGACGCTCACGGACCTCTCGGCGGCCGACCTGACCGCGCCGCTGGCGTTCGGCGCCGCGCCCGCGCTGCTGTTCGGCGCGCTGTTCGGCGTGTTCGCCGCGGTCGTCGGTGAGGCGTCGCAGCGCGTGTTCTACGCGCACTCCGACACGCACTTCGACCCGCCGGCGGCCGCCATCGTGGTCTGGTCGCTGACGCTCGGCCTGCTCGTCATCGCCGGACTGCTCAACTGGGCCGTCTGGATCCCCGGCACGGGGATCTAACGCGTCCTCACTTTCGGCAGGGGTCTTTTATTATGGCACATCGCTCATCCGCGGTCGGTCGGAATCGCCCGGACAGCGACCGGTGTCTCGGTGACGGCGCCCCGGTGCGACCGTCAGTCCGGGAGCAACGCGGAGAAGGCGAGGAACGCGCCGGCGGCGACCGCGGACGCGGCGACGGCGACCGTCGTCACCTCGACGCCGAGGTACCGGGCGATCAGGGCGATCGCGCCCGCCAGAACGAGCGCGACTCCGACCGCGCCGTGGTGGTAGCGCCCCGCAGTCGGCTGGTCGGCGACCGCCGCCGAGTCGCGGTCGACGAAGATCCGGGCGCCCCACCACACCGAGCCGAACCGGGCGCCGATCCCGATCGCGGCGGCGGCGATCGAGACGAACTCGATGTCGCCGACGGTGAACATGCCGGCACCGAACGCGGCCACGGTCGTCAGGACGGCGACAACTTTGCTCCGGTCGTCGACCGTGTGGAGCGCCTCCACGCCCGGGTCGTTCGACATACCAGTCGTAGTTCGCCCGACGCTGGTATAGGTTTCCATCGGGCGAGTCCCGCGCTCGCTCCCGCGACCGCGGTCGGCGCCGTCGAGGGCGCGCGTCCGGTGAGCCCTCGCCACGGAGCGAACGTGGGGTATTTAATCACCGCGCCGAGGAGGTGGTGGTATGTTGGACCGGCTCGGGCTCGACCGGCGGGATCGGCGGAACCTCCTCGTCGTGATGGCAGTCGTCGCGGCCGTGACGGCGGTGGTCTCGGCGGGAACGATCTCCGTTCGGCTCGTCGTCGGGGTGATAGCCGGCCTCATCAGCGGAGTCGTCTTTGTCGTCTCCACGGCGCTCATCAACCGATACAAACCCGAACACTGGTAACGGGCCGGCCGGCGCGCCGAACCCGCCCGACCGCGCCGCCGCGCGCGCTCCGCGAGTCGCGACAGTTTTGTTCGGCGATCACGGAGGGGGGCCCGTGAACATCGACGACCGGATCGAGCGACGGCTCGGCTACGACGCGGGCATGAGCGTTCTCGCCGACTTCGAGGCTGTCTCCCCGGTCACCCACGTCGACTCGCCGGTCGGCCGCGGCCCGGCCATCGAGCGCCTGCTCGACGTGTTCGAGCCCGCGTTCTCCGGGTCGCTCCCGCCGAGCGTCTACGTGTACGGCCCGAAGGGGAGCGGGAAGTCCGCCGTCGTCTCCTCGCTGTTCGACCGGCTCGCGGCGCACAGCGGCCCCCGTCGGGCCATCCAGACGACGACGCGGGCGGTCGAACCGACGATCCCCGGGTTCGTCTACGTCGACGCCCGGCGGGCGTCGACCCGCTTCCGACTGTACCACGCGATGCTGGCCGCCATGAGCGACGACTCCGTTCCCGACCACGGGATCGGGACCGAGGAGCTGGCCGCCTCCCTGCGCGACGCGATGCGCACCGGTCCGGACCTCGTCGTCGCCGTCGACCACGCGAACGAGGCCGAGACGCCGACGGCGGCGACGCTGATCGACTGGCTGAACGACGTGGGCGAGCGGCTCGTCCCCGCGTTCCTCGGCCGCGACCCGCCGGACGCGATCGGCTGGGAGCCGGAGACGACCGTCGAGTTCGCGAAGTACCGCCGACACGTGCTCGTCGAGCTGCTGACGAGCCGGTGCTCGACGGGGCTCGGCCGAGACGCGCTCAGCCACGACCAGATCCGCGAGGTCGTCGAGTGGGCCGCGGGCGACGCCCACGACGCCCTCGCCGCCGTGATGGGCGCGGCGGTCAACGCGGAGCGGTCGGGGGCGTCGACGATCCGGTCCGGCGACGTCGACGCCGGCGTCGACGGCGTTCCCCGGCCCTGCGTGGCGCTGGGGCGTGTGCTCGCGCTCCCCGAGAGCCGCCAGCGGCTCCTCTACGAGCTCGCCGGGCTCTCCGAGGACGAGCGCTCGACCGTCGGCGTGGCGACGGAGACCATCGCGGCGCGCTCGGGCGTCGACCTCTCGGCGTCGACGGTCAGGCGCGTGCTCTACGAGCTGGCCGACGCCGGCCTGCTCGAACGAGTCACCGTCCGCGAGACCGACGGTAAGGGCCGACCGCCGAGCCGGCTCGTCCCGCTGTTCCCGACGGTCGTCTTCAGCGAGCTGTTCGACCGTCGCACCCGCTCCGGGTAGGCGCCGCGCGGGTGGCCGCCGTCCGGTCCGCCCCGCCTCCGTTCGAACGGAAGACAGTTGTCGCCGTGCCGCCGACCCGATGGTATGGTTCCGCCCCTCGCGCTCGACATCGACGGTACGCTGACGACGCCGAGCGGCCGGATCGATCCGCGAGTCTTCGAGTTGTTGCCCGGGTGGGACGCGCCGGTCGTGTTCGCCACCGGCAAGGCGTTCCCGTACCCGGTGGCGCTCGCGCACTTCCTCGGCCGCGAGGAGACCGTGATCGCGGAGAACGGCGGCGTCGCGTACGTCGGCGGCGAGACGACGCTCGTCGGCGACCCGGACGCGGCGTGGGCCGTCGTCGAGGCGTTCCGCGAGCGCGGCGGAGCGATCGGCTGGGGCGACGGCGACACGGTGAACCGCTGGCGCGAGACGGAGGTCGCGCTCGGACCCGACGTCGACGCGGGGCTGCTCCGCGAGGTCGCCGCGGCCGCGGGCGACGACGTGGAGATCGTCGACACCGGCTACGCCTACCACGTGAAGTCGGTGGGGGTCAGCAAGGGTCGCACGCTCCGCGTCGTCGCCGACGCGCTCGGCGTCGACCCCGCCGCGTTCGTCGCGATCGGCGACAGCGAGAACGACGCGTCGACGTTCGGCGTCGCCGGCGAGTCGTACGCGGTCGCCAACGCAGACGCCGCCGCCCGCGACGCCGCCGACGAGGTGGTGGACGACGGGTACATGGACGGAACGATCTCGGTGCTCGACGAACTCCGCGGGCGCGCGGAGTAGATATCGAGGGTGGTTACGCGCGACAGCGTCGCACTCGCCCGGGAAAATCGTGAGACTCGGGGCTGAATCTGTCCATACGGCCGGAACTCCGGCCTTCGCTGAGGTGGCTATATCTTCATTATTACTACCGCGCCGACGGCGAGGACAAGGATGTGCGTTGCGTTGACGACCCCGTTCGCTTCGGTTAGTCCGAGCACTACTGGGAGTATATCCAAGTACGGTGCCCACGAGGGCGCCCCCACGTACGGTGCGAAGAAGTTCCACGCCGCCAGTACCACCACCCCTACCGCCGCGTACCGGATTCCAGTACGGACGTGTCGGGTTGGTCCGACGCTGTGACTCATGTCGCGAAAGTCTATTCTATTGGATAAAAAAGTAGGCGAGGGGGGAACGACACAAACCGAGTACCAGCAGACCAGTGCCAGTCCTGTCGTTTCCATCTCGTCTCCCCTCCGATCCGGCCGTCCACTGCTCACGTCTCACTTTCTCCGTACGGATACCGCGCCGTCGACCCGCATTCCGTACACCGGACGACCACGCGCCCGGGTCGCGTCCGGACGCGGCTCGTCTTGCCGGGGCGGAGGTAGACGGCGCAGTCGTCGCAGGCGCGCCGTGAGAGCTCGGCGGGAACGCCGCAGCGGTTGCGCTCGGCGATCCGGCGGGCGCGGGCGACGTACCCGCGGGCGCGGTCGTATTCATCGTCGACGACGGCCTCGCGAGCGAGCGCGAACAGCCGCTCGATCCGCTCCGCCGGGATGCCCATGTCACCGAGGGCGGCGCGCGGCGCCAAAGAGGTTGTTATCCGGGTCGGGCGGGGCGGCCGCCCGGACCGTGCCGACGCTCCGGACGCGGGGCGCCGGCCGGGACCCGCACGCTTTTTTATCGGTCCGACCCAACCGAGCGATATGAAAGAATCCCTGATGGACGTGATCTGCTGTCCGCTCGACAAGGCGACTCTCGAACTCGACGTCGACGACGCGGACGACGAGGAGGTCCTCGCCGGGACGCTCACCTGTACGGAGTGCGGCGAGACGTACCCCATCGAAGACGGGATCCCGAACCTCCTCCCGCCGGACATGCGCGAGGAGGCGGCTGCGTAGGGGGTTCCGCTCCGGAGCGGCGGGAGCGGATCCGCCCCGAGGCGCCGACCGCGACGACGGCCTCCGGCGGTCGACGCCGCCGCCCGAACTCCTCGCTCGTGTGAATCTTTTTTTAGTGCGGGGTCGTGGTTCCACCCGTGCCGACACTCGACGTCGAACTGAACGGGGAGGCGGTCCACGACATCGACGCGCCGGACTCGTTCGTCACCGACGGGCCGTTCCCGGTCGTGCTCGAGAACAGCGGCCGCTCGACGCACGTCCACCTTCACTTCGACGACGAGCTGGACCGGGTGGCGACGCTCGACGAGGGGAACCACTTCGTCGCCGACGAGGCCACCCGTCACGTCCACGTGTCGACCGCCGACGTCGACGAGCGGGTCCGCGGCAAGCTGAAGATCGTCACCGGGTACGGGTCGAACACGCGCTACGTCGACGTGCGGGTCGATCCGTCGCCCGACTCCCCGAGCGAGCCCGTCGCCGTCGACGAGACGCTCTCCGCCCCCCCGGAGCAGACCCCGGAGGTGCCGCCCGGGCAGCGCGCGGTGAACGCGCTCGACCGACTCGTTCGGCGCGGCGGGGTCGCGGGCGCGGCGTTCGGGCTGATCGCGGTCGTCGCCGCAGTGGGGGTCGCGCTCGCCGCCGACAGCGCCGTCGTCTGGCTCGCGGTGGGGGTCGCGCTGATGACCGCGTTCGGCGCGGTGCTGCTCGCGGTGACGTGAGGCGACGCGGGTCGCCGTCCCGCCCGTTCCCCCGCGCGCGGTCCGCGTCCTCTCAGTCGGGATCCGCGCGCTTTTAACCGTCCCGGCGGAACGAAACGCCATGAGCTTCGAGAAGGAAGACGAAGTCGTGCTCCACGACAAACACAGCGAGTACGACGGCGAGTCGGGCACGATCACGCAGGTGATGGAGACCATGTTCGGCGACGCGACGTACACGGTCAGCTTCGAGGACGGCCAAGAGACGGGCGTCCCCGAGGACGCGCTCGACGCCGTCGAGAGCGAGGAGTAACGCCGCCCCCACCCGTCCCGCATGCCGAAAGTCCCCTTCCACTACGTCGACCTCCGCGCGTTCTCGTACGCCACCGAAGACGTCAAACGAGTCGAGCAGGCGCTGTACTCCCTCCTCCCCGACGAGGTCGAACTCGACCGCGTCGAGAACGTGGGGCACCACGGGGACCGCATCGTCGTGCTCTCGGCGCGGGTCGAGCGGGCCGACGAGATGCGACACGTGTTAGACCGGCTCGCAGAGCTGGAGGACCTCGACCGCGTCCTCGACGAGCTCGACGAGCGGGTCGACGACAACTGCGCGCTGTTCCTCCGCCTCGACAAACAGGCGGCGTTCCGCGACGAGGTCCGCCTCGGCCCGGGTCTCACCGTCCGCACGAAGGTCGAGGCGTACCCGGCGAAGAAGGAGAAGGCGGTCGCGAACGCCCGCGAGACGCTCTCGCGGCTGGCCGACGACGACTGACAGACTACTGCTCGGCGACAACTGATCGACGACGGCCGCGCGATCGAGCCGCGCTCTCCCGGTCGCGTGCCCCGGCCGCACCCGCGGCGTGACTTTTTCACCCGTCCCGTCGATGTCACGTCATGACCGATCCGTTCGTGGTCGTCGGCGCCGACGCGGCTGGATTGAGCGCGGCCAGCAAGTTCCGTCGCGAGGCGCCCGACCGAGAGGTCGTCGTCTTCGAGAAGGGTCGCTGGATCTCGTACGCCTACTGCGGGATGCCGTACTTCATCGCCCGCTACGTCGACCGCATGTCGGACCTCCTGTCGCTGTCGCCGAGCGAGGTCGACGAGCGGGGGATCGACCTCCGACGCGGCCGCGAGGTGGTCGCCGTCGACCCCGACGCGAAGCGCGTCACGGTCGAGACGGCCGACGGTGATCGAGTCGAGCAGGCGTACGGCGACCTCCTCGTCGCCACCGGCGCGCGCGCCGACTCCGGCCCCTTCGACGTGCGCGGCCTCGACGGCGCGTTCACGCTTCACGACATGGACGCGGCGGCCGCCATCGACGCGTACGTCGCGGACCCCGACGACTACGACTCGGACCGCGTCGACGTGAGCGCGGTCGACCGCGACCGCGTCGAGCGCAACGCGGCGATGCCGGCCCCCGAGACCGCCGCGGTCGTCGGCGGCGGGTACGTCGGCGTCGAGGTCGCCGAGGCGCTCTCGGAGCGCGGGGTCGACGTCCGCGTCTTCCACCGGTCCGGGCACCTCCTCTCGCCGTTCGGCGAGGCGGTCGGGAACCGCGTCGAAACCGCGCTCGAGGCCGAGGGCGTCAGCGTTCGCACCGACGCCCCGGTCGAGGCGCTCGTCGGCGACGAGCGGATCGAGGCGATCGACGTCGGCGGCGACCGCGTTCCGGTCGACATGGCCGTCGTCGGGGTCGGGATCCGACCGAACACCGAACTGCTCGACGGCACCGGGGTCGACCTCGGACCGGGCGGCGCGGTCCGGGTGGACGACCACGGCCGGACTAGCCTCCCGGACGTGTACGCGGCGGGCGACTGCGCGACCGCGCGCCACGCGGTGACGGGCGAGCCCGACTGGATGCCCCTCGGACTCACCGCGAACCGCGCCGGTCGCGCGATCGGTGCGACGGTCGCGGGGGATCCCGCGCCGGTCGGGGACATCGCGGGCACGGCGGCGGTGAAGGCGTTCGACACCGAGGGGGCCCGGGTCGGGATCCTCGACCCCGAGGCGGCCGAGGCGGCCGGGTTCGACCCGGTCAGCGAGACGGTGACCGCGGGGTCGCGCTCCGGCTACTACCCCGGTGCGGCCGAGACCGACGTGACGCTCGTCGCCGACCGCGACACGAGGCGACTCCTCGGCGGGAGCGTCGTCGGCACCGACCGCGCGGCGATCCGGATCGACACGCTCGCGACCGCGATCGAGGCGGACATGACCGTTCCCGAGGTAGAGCGCCTCGACCTCGCGTACGCGCCGCCGTTCAGTCCGGTGTGGGACCCGATACTGGTCGCCGCGAAGGTGTTGAACGGAAAAATCGAGGACTGAACGGCGGCGACAGCGGTGCGGCCCGGACGAAGTCGCTCACTCCCGTATCCGACCGACGAGGAACCCGACCACCGCCGCCGCGAAGCCGACCGCGACCGCAGCGGCGGCGGCGAGCGCGAGCGGCGCGGTGACCGCCGAGAGGGGCGGGCCGCCGAGGCCGCCCGGGACCGCGTACGGCGTCGGTCCGAGCCCCCGCAGCAGGGTCCCTGCGAAGGGCCCGTACGCGAGGAGGGCCGTCGGGAGGGCGCCGCCTCCGGTCGCGGCGAACGCGACCGCGCCGACCGCCGCTACCGCGGCGAGGACGCCGGTGGTCGCCGGGGCGCCGACGCCGACCGCCGCCGTCGCGTCGAAGGCGACGTACGACAGCGCGAGCCCGACCGCGCTCCACACCGTCGCTCGCTCGAAGCCCGTCTCGCCGAGCGCGATCCGCCGGAGCGCCGCGCGACCGGAAGCGGCACCATCGGCCCCGCCCGCGTCGCCCTCGGTCGCGTTCGCGTCGGTCATTCCGGTCGCGTCGCCCCCCGCCCCTCGCGGTCCGGGGTGAGGTTGCCGTGTTCGTCTATCTCGCCCGCGACGATCCGCGTCGAGGAGATGCGCTCGCCGTCCTCGGCCGCGACGTGGTCGACGACGACCAAGTCGAGGGGATCGCGCCCGCGCTCGCGACGGATCTCGTTGATCCGCTCGCCGCCCGCCTTCGTCTCCGGGGAGACGATCAGCGCGTCGAACTCCGGCTCGACCGCGATGCCGGTCGGCTCCGTCAGCTCGCGGACCTCGTAGTCGCGCCCGTGCGACTCGGCCAGCGGCGCCAACTCCGCTTCGAGGTCGCGCTCGCGCCGGTCGAACGGGCGGACGTACCGGTCGACGTGGCGGGTCTCCGGCGCCAGCTCGTCGGAGGTGAGACCGACGGTGACGTCACCCAGCTCGAACGCCCGCTCGAACAGCTTGCGGTGGCCGTCGTGAACGGGGTCGAACGTACCTCCCAGCGCGACGTTCATGCCTCTCCGTTGCGCGGGTCAAACTTAAAACGTCCCGAACCGCGTCCCGGCCCGGTGAAGTCGGGCGGCGGGGCCGAGTCGTCGACCGGCTCAGTTCTCCGTCTCGTCGTCCGCTCCGTCGCCCTCCGCGCCGTCGTCGTCTTCGCCCACGCTGGCGTCGCCGCCCTCGTCCCCGCCGTCGCTCTCGGCGTCGACGGATATCTGGACGGGTTCGGTGTCGCCGTCGGGCGACTCGCCGCCGAGCCGCCGGTCGAGATTGAAGACGGCGTTCAGCTCCGCCTGAACGTCGCCGACGACGCCGCGGACCAGCTCGCTCGGCGCGATGGCCTCGTACTCGTAGGGGTTGTTGCCCGCCCCCTCCGCCTTCCGCTTGCCGCGCTCGACGGTCCCCTCGTCGTGGAGTTCGGCGAGCGCCTCGCGGACGGTGCTGGGGTAGAGGCCGGTCCCGTCCGCGACCTCGTCGCTCGTGCTGTGGGGGTTATCGCGCAGGTAGACGTAGATGCGCGCCCGAGTCTCGGTGTCGAGCAGCCACGCGAGCAGGTCGACGACGTTGTCGTCGAACCCCTTCACCGCCTGGTCGGCGCCCTCGCTGAGCCGCTCTTTCGTCTTCCGAAGCTCCTCCCGCGTCCGGTCCGTCGGCGACTCCTCCGGGTCGTCGACCGGCTCGGCGGCTGTGTCGTCCGTGGTCATATCCGAAACAGGGGGCCACGCGGGCAAAAGGGTTTCTCGTCGCTTTCGTTCCGACGAAACGCTTCGACGCCGATCGTCCTGAGCGTCGTCAGGGTCTCACGAGGAGGTCCGAACACAGCGCGTCCACGCCCGACTCCTCGCGGATCCGGCGCTGGCGCGCGGCGCCGCTCTCCGCCTCGTACACCTCGCGGATCCCCGAAATCCCGAGCCGGTCGCACTCGGCGTCGACGACCTCGCCGAGCGCGGTCGTTTCCTCGCCGTCACGGTCGACGAACGCGGCGTCGTGGCCGTGACGGATCGCGCGCCACTTGTTCTCGTCGAGGAGTTCGCGGCGCAGGGAGCGGGGCGACTCACCGCCCTCGTACCGCTCGGCGTAGTCGACGACCAGCGCACGGACGTACTCCGCGAGCGCGAGGGTGATCGCCGGGTCGCGTTGTACATCGGGCGCGCGGACCTCCACGGTCCCGTGCCCGGTGTGGGGGCGCACGTCGAACCACAGCTCGCCGCGGTCCGCGATGGACTCCGTCTCGACCATCCGGCGCTCGTACCGCTGGAAGGCGTCGAAGTCCTCGAAGGCGGAGGGGATCCCGGTGTTCGGGAGGTTCTCGAACACCTTGGCGCGGGCCGAGGCGAGCCCGGTGTCGGACCCGTTCCAGAACGGGGAGTTGGCCGACAGCGCGAGCAGCACCGGGCAGTGCCACCGTAGCCGGTTCGCGACCCAGACCGCCTTGTCCGCGTCGTCGACGCCGACGTGGACGTGGAGCCCCGCGGTCACGTTGCGGTGCTGGGGGTACTGGATGCGGTCCAGCTGCGCCTGATACCGCGGCTTCTGGACGTGGTCGAGCTCGCGCCACTTCGCCGTCGGGTGGAGCCCCGCGGCCGCGATCTGGTAGCCGTCG
This sequence comes from Halorubrum sp. SD690R, assembly GCF_005435035.1. Lineage (NCBI taxonomy): Archaea > Methanobacteriati > Methanobacteriota > Halobacteria > Halobacteriales > Haloferacaceae > Halorubrum > Halorubrum sp. SD690R. The sequence goes on from NZ_SGTV01000004.1 coordinate 53,281, forward strand.
GCGGCGGCGTGGTCGACGAGCGCCTCGCGGACCGTCGCGAGCGCCTCGGCGGGGTCGTCACCCTCCTCGATCGTTTCGGTCTGGGCCTCTATCGTACACTCGAACAGCTCGTGGTCGAACCCCTCCGGCACCGCCGCGGGCGGGTCGCGACCGTACACGAGGTCGTCGGTCCCGGACGTCGGGCGGCCCTCGGCATCGACGATGTAGAACTCCTCCTCGATGCCGAGCGTCCCCATCCGGGAGAACGCGTCCCGCGAACCGAGTTCCATTACCCCTCCGTACCGGTCGCTCGCTCTTATAAGGATTGGAAGGCGGAAGGCGCGGCGCCGTCGCTCTCCGACGAGCGCTCGGGCAGGTGAATCGAGTGGGAAGATCGAATCGGCCGAACCGCACTCCGCGCATCGAAAACGAGTCGGCGGCGCGCGTTCGCGCGCCGGGGGCTGCGACGCTCGGTCCCGCGTCCCGTTCAGCCGAGGACGTACCGGAGCGCCGGGACCTTCTCGACGAGCGCCTGCCCGCCGACCTGAATCTGCTCGATGTAGGCGTCGAGGCCGAGGACGCGGCCCGCGCCGAACGCGGCCACGGTGAGGAACACCATCGCGTACACTAGCGTCGAGTCGAACAGGGCGAGGAAGTCGCCGCTCCACCCGCCGAGGTAGAACAGCGTCATCTGTATTGCCCCGCCCAGCGCGGCCAGGCGGACGAACGCGCCGAGGATCAGCGCCGTGCCGATCAGCAGCTGCGTCGCGGGCACGAACACGTTCGCGAACTCGACGAACCACGGCGTCGACCCCATCGCGGCGTACAGGCCGCTGACCGGGCTCGCCGCGTCGGGCGCGTGGATGAGGTAGCCGCTGGCGTCGAACGGCCACTCCGAGACCTTTCCGAGGCCCGCGAACAGGATCATCCCGCCGATGGTCGCCCGCAGCAGGACGATGAACAGCGCCGACAGCGAGTGCGCCTTCCCCAATAACGTGATTCCGCCGAACTCGCCGCCGAACTCGTTTGTGGTCTTCGTGGACATTGTGTCTCTCCTCACTTGCGAATACGCCGGACGAGTATATAAACCGGAAAGCGGGTTCCCCTTCGCCGAGACGAATTCGACCTGGCCCCCTATCTGTCGGGTCTTTAAATACAATCCCCGAACGTCATCGGATCGGACCGCTTCTCCGGGCTCACCACGCCTCGCCGCTGGCGAGGTCGACCTCGGCGTCCCCCTTCTCTGAGGGACAGATGTCGGCGAGCACGCAGTCGGCGCAGTCGGGGTTGATCGCGGTACAGGTCGCGCGCCCGTGGTCGATCATGAGGTGAGTGAACTGCTGCCAGTCGCTCTCGGGGACGACGTCCAGCAGGTCCTGTTCGATCGCCTCTGGCCGTTCCTCCTCGGTGACCCCCAGCCGCCGCGTGAGCCGCTGGACGTGGGTGTCGACGACGATCCCCTCGACCACGTCGTGGCCGTGCTGGAGGACGACGTTCGCGGTCTTGCGACCCACGCCCGCGAGGTCCGTCAGCTCGGACATCGTGTCCGGCACTTCGCCGTCGTGCTCCTCCGCGATGTCCGCGCACGCGGAGCGGATGTACTTCGCCTTGTTGTTGTAGTAGGTGATCGAGTTGATCGCCTCGGCCATCTCCTCTTGGGGCGCGTTCGCGTACTCCTCGGGCGTCTCGTACGTCTCGAACAGGTCTGCGCACACCTTGTTCACGCGCTCGTCCGTACACTGCGCGGAGAGGATCACCGCGATGAGCAGCTCCAGCCGATTCGAGTAGTTGAGCGAGATTGTCGAGTCGGGGTACTCCTCGTACAGCCGGTCGAGGACCTCGGCGACCTGCTCCTCACGCGGATCGAGTGGCGTTCCCATACGAATCCCTCCGTCCGGGCGACATTGAACGATCCGACTGTGCGCCCCGCCGCGACGGATCGGCACGCCGCCCGCCCCGCCGAGTAGTAAGACAGTTACCACGCGGCGCGCTGGTGAGCGTATGGACGTACTCGACGTCGCGGCCCGCGCGACAGAGACCGGGCCGGTGTGCGACGCCTGCCTCGGCCGGCTCGTCGCCGACCGGAGCTTCGGGTTGTCGAACGCCGACCGGGGCTCGGCGCTCCGCGTGTCGCTGGCGTTGCGCGACGACGAGGACCACGAAGCGGTCGACACCGCGGACTGCTGGGTGTGCGAGGGTCGCTGCGCCGCGTTCGACGACTGGGCCGACCGCGCCGCCGAGGCGGTCGAGGGCGTCGAGTTCGCCACCTACAACGTCGGCACGCGCCCGCCACCGCTGATCGAGGAGAACGAGGCGCTGCTCCGCGCCGACGCCGGCCTCGACGAGGACGCGGGCGAGCCGTTCAAGTCGGAGTTCAACCGCGAGGTCGGCAAGCGGTTCGGGCGGCTCACGGGCGTTGAGGTCTCCTTCGACCGCCCCGACGTCCAGTTCACGATCGACTTGGCCGAAGACGAGATCGACGCGAAGGTGAACTCCACGTTCGTCTACGGCCGCTACAGGAAACTGGAGCGGGACATCCCCCAGACCGAGTGGCCCTGTCGCGAGTGTAAGGGCTCCGGGCGGCAAGGGGCCGACCCCTGCGACCACTGCGGCGGCTCCGGCTACCTGTACGACGACAGCGTCGAGGAGTACACCGCGCCGGTCGTCGAGGACGTGATGGACGGGACGGAGGCGACGTTCCACGGCGCGGGCCGCGAGGACGTCGACGCGCTCATGCTCGGCACCGGCCGCCCGTTCGTGGTCGAAGTGGAGGAGCCGCGCCGTCGCCGGGTCGACACCGACCGCCTCCAGTCGGACATCAACGCCTTCGCCGACGGCGCGGTCGAGGTGGAGGGGCTCCGCCTCGCGACCTACGAGATGGTCGAGCGCGTCAAGGAGCACGACGCCGCGAAGCGGTACTGCGCCGCGGTGACGTTCGACGCCGACGTGGACGCCGACGCCCTCGCGGACGCGGTCGCCACGCTGGAGGGGGCGACCGTCGAGCAGTACACGCCGAACCGGGTCGACCACCGCCGCGCGAGCATCACGCGCGAGCGCGACGTGTACGAAGCGACGGCCGATCTCGACGACGCGCGTCACGCGACCGTCGAGATCCGCGGCGAGGGGGGCCTCTACATCAAGGAGCTGATCTCCGGCGACGAGGGCCGGACCGAGCCGAGCCTCGCGGGCCTGCTCGGCGTCGGCGCCGAGGTGACCGCGCTCGACGTCCTCGCGGTGGAGGGCGAAGACGAGCCGTTCGAGCGCGACGAGTTCTTCCGGGAGTAGCGCGCTCCGAGGCCCAGCCGATGCCGTCGCATCTCGTCCGGTCCGGTCGATCCGATCCGGCGCCGCCCGCTCCGGTCGGGGGCCCCGACGCACCGTACCGAGCCGGCCGCGGACGCGGAATCAACGGGATTTATCTGACGAGCGTCAGACGTTCGAATATGAACGGGAGCGACGCCGACGGCGGAAACGCCCGAGAGGGTGGCACCCGAAACGGCGCCTCCGGCGGCGAGTCGAACGGTTCGACCGCGGCCGGCGACGCCGGTCGCGCGGGCTCGCCCGCGGTGGGCGACCCCGTGATCCGCCCCGCCGTCGACGACGCGGGGGCGGTTCCGACCGCCGCCGACGTATCACTGAACGGTGCCGACCGCGCGGAGCGACCCGACCGGGTCTCTTCGGTCCTCGTCGCCGTCGGGGCCGGGCCGCACTCCGGAGCCACCGTCGACGTCGCCCGGGAGATCGCGGACGCCACGGACGCGTGGCTCGAACTGTTCCACGTCGTGCCCTCCGACGCGGCGCTCGCCGACGCGGCACCCGACGACGACGCCTCCGGGACCGTCGCCCCCGCCGGCGCGGCCGACGCCGACTACGCCGCGGCGGGGGAACGACTCCTCGACGCGGCCGAGGACCGGCTCACCGGGTTCGACCGCGCCGACCGGTGGCTCGTCGAGGACCGGACCGCGGCGGGCGCGGTCGTCGAGCAGTCCGCGTACTACGACCTGGTCGTCGTGGGCGCGCCGACGACGGGTACCGTCGGCCGGTTCGTGTTCGGCTCCACGACCGACACGGTCGTCGGCGACGCCGAGGTCCCCGTCGTCGTCGTCGAGGCCGACGGGTCGACCGCCCTCGACGCCGAGTAGGCGCCGACCGCCGTCGTTGCTACGACAAAGGCCCGTTTTCGCCGTTCTCGGCCCCGTTGACTGCGTGTTACCGTCTCACGTCTCGGCGACAGCGTTAAAACAGTGTACATACTTGTACATCATAACGCGGAATACTACATCGGTGGACACAATGAATCTCAACGACACGGTCGAGCGCGTGACGGACGGGGAGGATCTGACCGTAGAGGAGGCGCGCGAGGCCGCGCGGCTCGTCTTCGAGGAGGCGACGGAGGCCCAGATCGGGGCGCTGCTCGCCGCGCTCCGGGCGAAGGGCGAGACCGAGGCCGAGATCGCCGGGTTCGCGCAGGGGATGCGCGACGCGGCGCGCACGATCGAGCCCGACCGCGAGCCGCTCGTCGACACCTGCGGCACCGGCGGCGACGACCACGACACGATCAACGTGTCGACGACCGCCGCCGTCGTCGCCGCGGGCGCGGGCGTCCCGATCGCCAAGCACGGCAACTACTCGGTCTCCTCCTCCTCGGGCAGCGCGGACGTGCTGGAGGTCGCGGGGGCCGACGTCGAGGCGGAGCCGCCAGCCGTCGAGGCGGCGATCGAGGACGACGGGATCGGCTTCATGCTCGCGCCCGTCTTCCACCCGGCGATGAAGGCCGTCATCGGTCCGCGCAAGGAACTGGGGATGCGGACGATCTTCAACGTCCTCGGCCCGCTCACCAATCCCGCCGGCGCCGACGCGCAGGTGCTCGGCGTGTACGACCCCGACCTCGTCCCCGTCATCGCGCGGTCGCTGGCGCACATGCCCGTCGAGCGCGCGCTCGTCGTCCACGGCGCGGGCATGGACGAGATCGGAATCCATTCCGAGACGGTCGCGGCCGAGGTCGACGGCGAGGACGTGACGGAGTTCACGATCGAGCCCGCCGACCTCGGGCTCGACCGCGCCCCGATCGAGGCGGTCGCCGGCGGGACGCCCGCGGAGAACGCCGCGGACCTGCGCGGGATCGTCGACGGCTCGGTCACCGGTCCGAAGCGCGACCTGATCCTCGCGAACGCGGGCGCGGCCGTCTACGTCGCTGGCGAGGCCGAGACCCTCGCCGCGGGCGTCGAGCGCGCCGCGGAGGCGATCGACTCCGGCGCGGCCGCCGAGAAGTTCGCGGCCCTCTGCGACGGCGACGAGGCGCCCCCGGCTGACGCGGGGACGAGCGGAGCGGCGGACGGCGCGACGACCGCGGAGGACGACGACTGATGGCGCGGGTGAAGATCTGCGGGATCACGCGCGAGGCCGACCTCCGCGCCGCGGTCGACGCGGGGGCCGACGCGGTGGGCGTGATCACGGAGGTGCCGGTCGACTCGCCGCGCGAGGTCGACCCCGCCGAGGCGGCGGAGCTGCTCGCGGACGTGCCCGCGTTCGTCACCGCGACGCTCGTGACGATGCCCGAGTCCGCCGAGCGCGCGGTCGAGCTCGCCCGCACGACCGCGCCCGACGCGATCCAGCTCCACGGCGAGTGGACCGTCGACGAGCTCCGCTACATCCGCGCGGAGACGGAGCGCAAGGTGCTGCTCACGATCGACGCCGACGACCCGGCCCGCGCCGAGGAGTTCGACGGCGCGGTCGACGCCTTCGTCGTCGACTCCACGGACGACTCGGGCGCGGGCGGCACCGGCGAGACGCACGACTGGCGCGCGACCGGCGAGCTCGCCGAGCGACTCACCACGCCCGTCGTGCTCGCTGGCGGGCTCACGGCAGACACCGTCCCCGAGGCGGTCCGCGTCGCCGACCCCTTCGCGGTCGACGTCGCCTCGGGCGTCGAGATCGAGGGCGGCCGGAAGGACCACAACGCGGTGGCCCGCTTCGTCGCCAACGCGGGCCGGGAGATGGAGCTGGCATGAGCGACGCGGCCCCCTCGCTCGACCGCTCGAAGGCCGAGTTCGTCGATCTGGCCGCCGACGCCGAGAAGCCGGTCGTCGTCCGCGCGTCCGCGTCGCTCGACGCCGACGTGACCCCGCTCGGCGCGTACGCGACCCTCGTCGGCGAGGGGCCGTACGGGTTCCTCCTGGAGTCCGGCGAGAAGGTCGCCTCCAGCGACCCTGACGGCGCGTTCACGAACGGCGGGAAGGCGGACCGGCACGCCCGCTACTCGTTCGTCGGCTACGACCCGGAGGCGGTCGTCTCCGTCCACCCGGATCGCACGGAGGTGACCGAGCTCGGCCCGGCGGCCGAGTTCCTCGGCGACGGGCTCGACGGCGACGCGGGGGCCGCGACGACCGCGCCCGGCCTCGGCCCGGACGAAGGCGACGCGGTCGACCGCGTCCGCGCCGCGTTCCCCGACGTGGCCCTGCGCGGCTTCCCCGACACCGACCGCCAGATCCTCTCGGGCGGGTTCGTTGGCTTCCTCGCGTACGAGGCGGTCTACGACCTCTGGTTAGAGGAGGTCGGTGTCGACCGCCCCGAGACCGAGTTCCCGGACGCGGAGTTCGCCCTCACGACCCGGACCGTCGTCTTCGACGAGCGGGAGGGCGGCGCCGAAATCGTGTTCACCCCGGTGATCGGCGTCGACGACGACCCGGCCGCGGTGTACGACGACCTCGCCGCGGAGGCCGAGCGCGTCGCGACCGAACTGCGCGAGGCCGCGCCGCCGGACCCCGACGGCGTGCGCGTCCGCGAGGAGTCCGCGGACCCGCGCGGGGAGTACGAGGAGGCCGTCCGCACGGCCAAGCGACACGTCCTCGACGGCGACATCTACCAGGGCGTGATCTCGCGCAGCCGCGAGCTCCGCGGCGAGGTGGACTCGCTCGGCCTGTACGCGGCGCTGCGCGACGTGAACCCCTCGCCGTACATGTACGTGCTGCGCCACGACGACCGGAGCGTCGTCGGCGCGAGCCCCGAGACGCTCGTCTCCGTCCAGGGCGACCGCGTCGTCTCGAACCCGATCGCGGGGACCTGTCCGCGCGGGACCAGCCCGGTCGAGGACCGCCGGCTCGCGGGCGAGATGCTCGCCGACGGGAAGGAGCGCGCCGAGCACACGATGCTCGTCGACCTCGCGCGCAACGACGTGCGGCGCGTCTCGGAGCCCGGCTCCGTCCGGGTCGAGGAGTTCATGAACGTGCTGAAGTACAGTCACGTCCAGCACATCGAGTCGACCGTGACCGGGACGCTCGCGGCCGACGCGGACGCCTTCGACGCGACGCGCGCGACGTTCCCCGCGGGGACGCTCACCGGCGCGCCGAAGGTGCGCGCGATGGAGATCATCGACGACCTCGAAACGACGCCGCGGGAGGCGTACGGCGGCGGCGTCGGCTACTACTCGTGGACCGGCGACGCCGACTTCGCGATCGTGATCCGGACCGCGACGCTCGACGAGTCGGGCGACGAGTCGGTCGTGGGCGTCCGGGCGGGCGCGGGGCTCGTCGCCGACTCCGACCCGGCCGCGGAGTACGAGGAGACAGAACAGAAAATGGACGGCGTGTTGACCGCGATCGACCGGATCCGCGAGGACGCAGCCGACGAGGGCGGCAACGCCGACCGGGAGCCCGGCGACGCCGACCCGATCGCCACCGGCTCGGAGGCGGAGCGATGAAGGTCGTCGTCGTCGACAACTTCGACTCGTTCACCTACAACCTCGTCGAGTACGTCTCCGACCAGACGATCGACGGCGAGCCGGTCGGCGTCGAGGTGTTCAAGAACACCGCGTCGCTCGCCGAGGTCGAGGGCGCGGATCCGGACGCGGTGATCATCAGTCCCGGGCCGGGCCACCCGAAGAACGACCGCGACGTGGGCGTGACGATGCCGGTGTTGCGCGACCTCTCGCCGACGGTGCCGACGCTGGGCGTGTGCCTCGGTCTGGAGGCCGCCGTGTACGAGTACGGCGGGACCGTCGGGCACGCGCCGGAGCCGGTTCACGGCAAGGCGTTCCCCGTCGACCACGACGGCGAGGGCGTGTTCCGCGGGCTCGACCAAGGGTTCCGGGGCGGCCGCTACCACTCGCTCGCGGCGACCGAGGTCACCGACGCGTTCGCGGTGACGGCCACCACGGACCACGACGGCGAGTCGATCGTGATGGGGATCCGTCACCGCGAACACCCGATCGAGGCGGTCCAGTTCCACCCGGAGAGCGTGTTGACCGGGTCGGGCCACGACCTCGTCCGGAACTTCCTCACTTCGGTCTGAGGGTCCGGGCGTCAGGCCCCGTCGCTCGGCGAATCTTCGTCGCCGTCGGCTTCCCCGTCGGCGTCTTTCTCGTCACCTTCCTCGTCGAGGCCCCGCCCGGCGAGGCCGACGAGGTGGCCGACCTCGGCGAGTATGATCTCGTCGACGCCGAGCTGAACCGCGTTCTCCGAGCCCGGCAGACAGAACACCGGCGTGGCGGAGACGACCCCGGCGGTCGCGCGCGACCCGATCGTCCGCGTGCCGACCGCCTCGTGAGAGAGCCGGCGGAACAGCTCGCCGAACCCGGGGAGCCGCTTCGCGAACAGCCCTCGCACGGCCTCCGGCGTGACGTCGTCCGGCGTGACGCCCGTCCCGCCGGTGGTCACCACCGCGTCGGTGTCCTTCCGGCGGGCGAGGCGGTCGACGGTGCCTTGGACGCTGTCGTAGTCGTCGGGGATCAGCTCGCGGACAGCCACCTCGTGGCCCGCCTCCTCGAACGCGGCCGCGACGTAGTCGCCCGCCGGGTCCTCGTCCGCTGACCGCGAGGAGGACACGGTGACGACCGCGACCGCGACCGACTCGGCGTCGTGGTGGTGATGGTGGTCGCGGCCGTGGTCGTGGTCATGACCGTGACCGTGATCCTCTCGGTCGTCGTGGCTGTGGCCGTGGTCGTCGTGGTCGCTCATGGACCGACGTTCGGCGCCCGCGTGAAAACATCTCCCGGTCGGCGAGCCGCGCATGGCCGTTCCGGGCGACCGCCGGAGGGCCGGAGTCCGCTCGGAGACCCGTCGCCGTTCAGGGCCAGTCGTCTCGGGCCTGCTCCTCCGGCGCCTCGTCGGTCTCGTCCTCGGTCGCGAGCGTCCACTCCGCGGCCTCGGCGGCGTCCTCGACGTGAAGGAACTCCCAGTCGGTCGCCTCGGCGACCGCCTCGTCCTCGTCGTCGATCCCGACGAAGACGTGGCGGTCCGTGTCGAACTGGCCGCTGATGTTCTCTAAGCTCTCCTCGACGCCGCGCGGCCCGGAGAAGAAGTCCTGTCGCACGCGGTGTTTCCGCGTGAAGTTCGTGACGACGTAGGTCGGCTTCTCGCTGACGACGCCGACGTACTCCGTCCACTGTCGGGCGTTGTTGAACACCGCGTTGGGGTCCGCGAGCGCTTTCAGCGCCTTCAGCTCGAACGCCAGCGTCATGTCTGTGGATCCGCCGCTGTCCATGCGCCAGGTTACCCCCGCCCGGCGAAAACAACTTCGCTTCCGCGCAGCCACCCCCTCCGCCGCTCACCGACCGGTCGCGGTCCTCTCGGCGGCCGCGGGGGTCTCACCGCGCTCGCACCCGATAGTAATCGGTGAACTTCACCACGTCGCCGTCGTCGAGGTCGCCGGTCTCCGGCGCCGTCTGCGGCTCGTCGGCTAGCTCCCGCACGATCTCCTGTTCGTCGTCGTCCAGTTCGTCGTAGTGCCGGACCCGCGCGTCGGCCGGAACGCGACCGGTGCGACGCAGCCGTAGCCGCCGTCCGGTGTCTCTAAGTGACATGTGGTACCGTATGACATGGTTAATCATAAACGTTTCGCGGCGGTCGCTGACTCGACCGACGCCGTTCGCCCCGCGTCGCGGGCGCGACGTTCCACCGCCGTTGGCAGCGGTTCGACTGTCGGCGGCTCAGTCGTCCGCTCGGGGGAGCGTGAGCGTGATCGCCGTACCGCGGGGCTCCGCGCTCGCGACGGCGGCCGAGCCGCCCGACTGCTGAACGACCCAGTAGACGAGCCACAGCCCGAGGCCGCTGCCGTGGTACAGCGCGTCGACCGCCGTGCCGTCGACGAGGACGTCTCGGTCCATCCCGGTCAACCCCGGCCCGTCGTCCTCGACGCGGACCTCGACCGCGTCGGGCCGGGCCTCGACCGACACCGCGACGGTCGGCCGGTCGCGGTCGTGATGTTCGACCGCGTTTCGGACCAGTTCGTCGATCGCCCGCGAGATCCACGTCGTCGCGGACGCCGTCGCGTGCCCGTCGTCGGGCACCGAGACGCCGACCGTCGCGTTCGGGAACTCCTCGTCCCGCTCCGCGGCCACCTGTCGGGCGACGCGCCCGATGTCGACGGGTTCGGTCTCCGGCGCGTCGCTCAGCACCTCGGTGATGTGGTGGGACTTCTCGCTCGTCTCCAGCAGGTCGTCGGCCCGCGACACGATGTACTCGGCCGCGTCGGCGGGGTCGACGGCCCCCGCCGCGATCTGCTTCGCCCGTCCCCGGACGACCGTCAGCGCGTTCCGGAGGTTGTGCTGGAGGACTCTGTCGACGACCCTGAGCTGTCGCGCGCGGTTCTCGCTGTCGGTCACGTCCCGAAGCACGCCGACGACCCCGGCGGGCTCCTCGCTCTCGGGGCTGTCGAGGGGGTAGTACCGCACGTCCATCGTCCGCGTCCCGCGGGTCGGGTGCGTCCGGGTCGTCCGGTACTCCACCGACTCCCCCCGGAGCGCGCTCTCCACCTCACGATCGACCCGCCGGTAGTCGTCGTCGGGGACGATGTCGGCGAGCGTCACGTCCGTCACGTCGCCGTCGCCGAGGTCGTGATACTCGCGGTACTGGGGGTTCGCGAACAGGAGTCGACCCTCGCGGTCGACCGCGGCGATGAGGTCGGTCGCGCCGTTGATCGCGCGCTCGTACCGCTCCAAGTCGCGTTCGCGCTCCTTGCGCTCGGTGACGTCCCGACAGATGGCGAACGTGCCGGCCAGATCGCCGTCGGCGTCGTAGTAGGGGTACCGCTGCGTGCTGAACGTCGCCGCCCGGTCGCTCTCGGGGAACGTCGGCGATATCTCGTACTCGGTCATCGCCTCGGTTTCGAGCACCTCCCGCCGCCGCGCGTCGACCTCGGCGGCCGCCTCCGGGTCCATGAACGCGAACTCGTCGCCGCCGTACAGCTCCTCGCGGGGTATCCCGGCGAACTCGCTCACCGCCTCGTTGAGTAGCTCGAACTCGCCGTCGAGGTTCTGGAGGAGGACGGGGTCGTCGAGCTGCTCGACGATGTCCCGGTACTGCTTCAGCCGCCCCGTTGCGGCCTTCCGTTCCGTGATGTCCGTCTGAATGGCGACGAACCGCGTGATCTCGCCGCCGTCGTCGACGACCGGCGCGATGGTCTGGTGGGCGTGGTACGGCGTGCCGTCGCGCCGCCGGTCGACGATCTCCTCTTCCCACACGTCCCCGGCCAAGAGCGTCGACCACAGCGCGTCGTAGTACTCGTCGGACATCTCGCCGGAGTTGAGTATCGCCGGCGTCTCCCCTAGGGCCTCCGCGGTCTCGTAGCCGGTGTTGTCCGTGAACGCCGGGTTGACGTACTCGATCGTCCCGTCGGTGTCGGTGACGTAGATCGCGTGCCCGGCGTGTTCGACGAGGTTGCGGAACGTCTCCGCCCGCTGCCCGCCGATCTCCTCGACGCCGTCGCGGAAGATCCCAGTGTACACCGCGTCGCAGTCGTCCGGACTCGGCTCGCCGTCGCCACCCCCGCTGCCGTCGTCGTCTCCGTCGCCGTTGCGGCCCTCTTGACCCGGGCCGTGTTCGTGAAAGCGGGCGGAGAACGTCACCGTGTGACCGTCGGCGTGCCGGATCGGCACCGAGACGCTCCCGCTCTCGTCGAGCCCCTCGGCCCGAGCGAGCCGGTCGCGAACCGACCTGCTACCCGCATCGCCCACGTCCGACACGACGACGGAGGCGAGGTCGCGTCCAAGTAGCTCGTCGGGCGCGTAGCCGAACGCCGCTTCGGTCGCGGGGTTGACGTAGACGACGGTCCCCTCGCGGTCGAGTGAGACCACCGGGTCCGAACACTCCGCGACGAAGGCGGCGAAGAACTCGTCGTCGGGGGACCGTCCGGAGCTCATCGGTATGAGGAATACGCGCTCGCGGCCCAAAAGGTACCGGAACTCACGGCGGCGCCGCGGTCTACTGCTCCGTCGTCGCCGCCAGGTCGTCGACTGAGAACCCGGGCTCCATGAGGAGGTCGGTCTGCCCGCTCACGTCGCGCCCCTCGCGCATCAGCTGCTTGAAGGCGGACTGCGGCGAGAGGTCGCCGATGAGCACGCCGCCCACGACCTTCCCGTCCTTCAGCGCGACGCGGCGCCACTCGTTCTCGCCGGTGGTCGCCTCCACGGAGTCGTCGCCGAGCGTCGGGTGGCCGAACGAGAGGAACGGGAAGTCGAAGTGCGTGATCGAGTACGAGGAGACCCACTCGAACTCCTCGGCGCCGTAGTCGACCATGCTCCGGGCGGCGATCGTCCCCTGCTCTTTCGCGGACCCCCACGAGCCGTTCTTCGCGCGCTCGCCGAGGATGAGGTCGTTGAACGTCGTGATGTCGCCCGCGGCGAACACGTTGTCGACGTTGGTTCGCATGAACTCGTCGACGACGATGCCGTCGTCGAGCTCCAGCGGCGTGTCTTGGAGGAGCTCGGTGTTGAAGTCGAGCCCGATGGCGACGCCCGCGAAGTCGCACTCGTAGCGCTCGCCGTTCGGGTCGACCGCGGCCTCGACGTGGCCGTCGCTGTCGACCTCGAAGTGGTCCACGCCCGAGCCGAAGACGGGCTCGACGCCGCGCTCGCGCATCGCCTCGTGCATGATCTCTGCGCCCTCCTCCGAGAGCGCGTAGCGCCACCAGTTGTCGCCGCGCATGAGGTACTTCGCCTCGACGCCCTGCGCGCCGCAGATGGCCGCGAAGTCGATGCCGAGCAGTCCGGCGCCGACGATGACAGCCTGCTCGGCGCCCTCGACGCTCTCTTTGATCCGGCGGGCGTCCTGGAAGGTCCAGAAGTGGTGGATCCCCTCCGCGTCGGCGTTCTCGATCGGGAGCTGCTGGGGCGTGCCGCCGACGGCCAGCAGGAGGGAATCGTACTCGAACGTCTCGCCCTCGTGGGTGTGGACCGCGTCGTTCTCGATGTCGATGTCGACGACGACCGTGTTGAGCCGGAGGTCGACGTCGTGGTCGTCGTACCACGATTCCTGATGGATCGAGATCGGGGCCTCGGGGAGCTTCCCCTTCGCGTACTCCTTGATCAGGATCCGGTTGTAGAGGGACTCTCCCTCGTCCGTGAGAACCGTGATCTCGGCGTCGGGCACTTCATCGCGGAGGGTCTCGGCCGCGGACGCGCCCGCGATACCGTCACCGACGATCACGTACGAATCGCTCATATCCCGGCGTTCGGATTCACGGTTAATGTGGGTTGTCATCCGCGCCCGCCACTGTGCGGCCGAGACGCACGCCCGCCGGAAACGCCGTACTCGGGGCCTTCTCGCGACGGGGGGAGGGCGGTCGATCGCGGACGCCCGCAGAAAAAGTCGCGTCCCGGTCAGTGGTCCGCGCCGGCCGGCTCCGCGGGGAAGTCCCGCTCGCCGGCCTCGATCGCGACGTCGAGCCAGTTCTCCGTCGGTACGAGCGGGCACTCGTAGGCGTGGTTGTACGCGCACGTCGGGTTGTACGCCAGGTTGAAGTCCACGATCCACTCGCCGTCGACGCGGTCGCGGTCGGGCTCCAGATCGAGGTAGCGACCGGCGCCGTACGTCTCCTCGCCGCTGGTCGCGTCGCGGAACGGCACCCAGAACCGGTCCGCGCCGTCGGCCGGTCGGTACGCCTGAAGCGTCGCCTGCTCGCCGTCGACCTCGAAGCGGAACTCGCCCCAGCGGCTGTACGTCTGCTCACCGTCGGCGGTCGTCTCGACGGTCACCGTCTCCTTCTCGTCGTGCTCGTGGAGCGGGACCACGAACCGGAACGCCGGGTCCGGATCGAAGTACGCCAGTCCGGGGAACGCGTCGCCTCGCATCGAGACCGGCAGCGGCGACCGGGCCGAGTCGCGGAACTGCTCGACCTTCGCCGCTCGCTGCGCCTCCACCTGCGCCGCCCAGTCGTCAGCGTCGTCCATGATCGGCTTAGTATTGCGCTCCACACACAATAATAATTCCGACCACGGAAGCCTCGACCCCGCCGGCGACAGAAGGCACTTATAATCCTCTCGGGGACATTGCGGCGTGAACAGACGAACTGCCCTCTCCACCTTGGCGGTCGGTGGGTTCGTCGGAGTTGGTGGCTGTCTCGACAACGTGCGCGGCGGCGACGACGAGCGATCGGACAGCGACCGCCCGGACCCCGAACTGAACCGGGAGGTCGAGACGAACGGCGCCGAGGACAGCGCACGCTCGCAGTTCCAGTGGGGACCGGCGCACGGAGGACACCGCGAGGAGGCGGGACCGAAAGACGATGTCGACGTGTTCTGGCGCCGGACGCCGTACCGGTACGACCACTCACAGCCGGTCGTCGTGGGCGATCGGGTGTACGTCTCGTTCTCGGGGACCTTGTTTCGTCTCGGTCTCGCGACCGGCGAGGTACAGTGGTCGACGGAGGTCGGTCACGACGGGTCGTCGACGCCGGCGGTTCGCGACGGCATCGCATACGTGACGGTGTGGAACGGCGGAGGCGAGACAGACCGCGGACTGGCGGCCGTCGACGCCGAGAGCGGCGAGGTGCGGTGGCGGCGGCTGACCGACGCGGAGATCACGACGGCGCCGACCGTGACCACCGACGGCGTGTTCGTGGGAGGCGGCTACGAGACGCAGACCGTCGCGGCGTTCGACCGCGACGGGACCGAACGGTGGCGCAACGACCTCGCTGAGTACGCTTCCGCGCCCGCCGTCGCCGACGGAACTGTCGTCTACGGCGCGGGCGGTCCTCGTGTCGTCGCCTACGACGCCGCCTCGGGAGCGGAACTGTGGACGACCGACGTCGACGGCGACGCGACCGCGACGCCGACCGTCGCCGACGGCCGCGTCCTGATCGGAACGCGGGCCGGGACCCTGTACGCGCTCGACCTCGGCGACGGAAGCGTTGAACGGACTGACGACCTCCCGGGGCCCGTCCGGCGATCGGTCGCCGTCACGGCCGACAGAGCGGTTGTTCCGACCGAACTCGGCCTCGTCGCCGTCGGCGACGGCGGCGAGCGCCTGTGGAGCGACGAAGAGATCGCCGGCGCGACCGCGCCGATGGTCGCGGACGGGGTCGCGTACCTCGGCGACGGTCGGACCGTCCGCGCGATCGCGGTCGAAGACGGGACAGAGCGGTGGTCCTTCCGGAGTCGCGAGCGCTCTTACACCGACGTCCTCCTCCAGGGCGTCCGCGCCGCCCCGACCGTCGTCGACGGCGTCGTCCTCGCGGCGACCCATGCGGGTGACGTGTACGCGCTCGGCGAGAGCTGAAACGGTTGCCGGGTCGCGCTTCGACCCGATGAGACGCCACACATTCAAGAGCGTCCCGGCCCAATCGCGGATATGAAAATCCGGCAGAACATCCGTCACTGGGCCGCCAAGAAGGCGCTGACCACGCCGGTCGTCGGCGACGTCGCCAACGACAAGCTCGTCGACCTCCACACGAGCATCTTCCTCAACAAGGCGGACGAGGACCGGCGCGAGGAGCGCCGCGATCACCTCGACAGCTTCTTCGACGCGACGATGGACACCTACGTCGCCGCTTTGGAGGCCGGGTTCCCGGAGGCCGAGGCCCGCGAGATCACCCACGTTCAGGCGAACTTCGACTTCTTCAACCACGGCTGGACGGAGATGATGGAGATCCCGGGCGACGAGCTCGAGGCGCACTACCGCCGGTACGAGTCCTTCTTCACCGACTTCGGGATCACCATCGACGACCCGCTGGGCGAGTTCCGCCCGCCCGAGGGTCTCGCCGAGGCCCCCGAGACGCCGGGGAAGCTCGACGAGCCGGAGTACGAGAACGCGCTAGCCGGCTTCGCCGACGACGTGTACGTCGAGACCGACGACGGCGAGACGGTCGTGGGCGGCGGCGCAGAGGAGCCAGAGGAGGTAGACCCGGCGACCGCGCCCGGCCTCGACGAAGACGAAGCGAGCGCCTGATCGCCGTCACGGTCGGTCGGTAGATCCGCCTTCGCTCTCACGTTCGCCGGCAGACCCGCCGACCGCGTCCGCCTGCCGGGCACGTTTATAATCCGCGGGGGACACCGTGGCGTATGAACCGCGGGCAATCGTTCCTCCTCCTGCTCATGGGAGCGGTCTCGCTTCTCACGCTCTTCGTCATCCTCCCGTTCGTCGAGTACGTGATCGCGTCGGCGATCCTCGCGTTCATCCTCTACCCCTTCCACCGGCGGCTCACGCGCCGGCTCCGCCGTCGCGTCTCGACGCGGTTCGGCGAGATGCTGTCAGCGTTGACGCTCATCCTCTCCGCCATCGTCGCCGTGATCTTGCCGCTTGCGTACATCACGTTGGTGTTTGTCCGCGACCTCACCGCGATCGCGGCGGGCGAGACGTCGATAAACGTGGCCGCGATCGAAGCCGAAATCGCGACGCTCACGGGACAGGACCCCGAGATCGGCGATCTCCTCCAGACCGGCGGCGAACTACTCGTCCAGACGCTGTTCGGCGGGTTTAGCGGTGTTTTGAACACGGCGATCCGAGCGTCGGTCGGCCTGTCGCTCGCGCTCTTTCTGGTGTACTACACCCTTATCGACGGTCCGGCGTTCGTCGGGTGGATCCGAGAGACGAGCCCGCTGCCGGCGGAGGTCACAGCCGACCTCGTCGACCGCGTCAACGTGATGACTCGGGGGGTCGTCATCGGCCACATCTCGGTCGCGCTGCTCCAAGCACTGGTCGCCGGGCTCGGCCTGTGGGCCGCCGGCATCCCCAACGTGGTGTTCTGGACGTTCGTGATGGCGGTGCTGGCGCTTTTACCCCTCATCGGGGCCTTCTTCGTGTGGGGGCCGGCGGCCGCATACCTCGTGATCATCGATCAAGTGACCGCGGGCGTGTTCCTCGCCGTCTACGGCGTCGCGGTGATCGCGATGGTTGACAACTACGCCCGACCGCTCGTCATCGACCAGCAGGCGCACCTCAACCCCGCGGTCATCCTCCTCGGCGTGTTCGGCGGCATCTACTCGGTCGGGTTCACCGGGCTCTTCGTCGGCCCCATCGTGATCGGCGTGCTCGCGGCCACGCTGGAGACGTTCCGGGAGGACTACGACGCGATCTGAGCGGGATTTAAGCCCGAGCGGGGTCGAGAACGCCCATGGCGACGACCGCGACCTCTCGGCTTCCGGACCGACGCGACGCCCTCCGCATCGCCGGCGCGGCGGTCGCCGTCAACCTGATCGGCGCGCTCGGCGTCCCCTTCACCACGACACAGAGCGCGTGGTTCGCGGCGCTGGAGCTGCCCGCCTTCTACCCGCCCGGCTGGGCGTTCGGCGTCGTCTGGCCGATCCTGTACGCGCTGTGCGGCGCCGCGGCCGCCCTCGTCTCTCTCGCCGGACGCGACGGTGCGGCGTCGGCGGGGCGCGTACGAACGGCGCTCGCGCTGTTCGGGATCCAGCTCGTCGTCAACGTCACGTGGTCGCCGGTCTTCTGGGGGCTCGAACGCCCCGAACTCGGGCTCGTCGTCCTCGCCGTCCTCCTCCCCTTGGTCGTCGCGACGGTCTGGGCGTTCGACCGCGTCGACCGGCGTGCGGCGGCGCTTCTCTTCCCCTACCTCGCGTGGGTCTGCTTCGCGACCGCGCTCAATTACGCGATCTGGGCGCTCAACTAGCCGCCGTCACGCGGGCTCCGGTCGAGTTCCGGAGGCCCGCGCTTCAGCCGCTCGGCGACGAATCGGCGCTCCGCTCGACTCAGTTCCCCGTCAGTCTCGCGAAACGCTTCCAGCCCCTCGCGGTACCGCTCTGGCTCTGCGTCCGCGGGCGCCGCCGCCGGTCGCGCCAGCTCCAACTCGGCGATACCCGTCTGCTCCCCCGTGTACGCGAAGCCGCACTTGTGGCACGCCTCGTACGCGAACGGGTTGTTCACGGCGATCTTCACGCGCTCGAAGCCGGCGGCGGACAGGTCGGCGACGGTCTCACCGATGAGCCGCGGGCCGATCCCCTCGCCGCGCCGCGCGGCGTGGACGGTGACGTAACGGAGTCGACAGCAGGAGGGGTCGGTGCGGTCCGCGGAGAATGAGACGGCGGCGATCACGTCCTCGTCGAACGCGTCGCGGTTGACCGTTTCCGGTAGCGGTTCGTCGGGCTCCCACTCCGGCGCGGCCGGGCTCCCGTCCGGCGTCCGGATCACCGACTTCCCCGGCCCGCCGACGACGAACTTCCCGGCGTACGCGAAGGCCCGGTAATCGAGCCGCAGGGTGGTCCCCTCGTCCGGGGGACAGACGAGCGCGTACTCCATGGGTCGTCGTACGGCGTCGAGCGGTTAAACACGGTCGGTGGCTCTTTATCCGTCGCCGGGCTCATTCCGCTCATGTACGGACTCGGCGACGTGGGCTTCTTCGACCGGGTAGCGCCGCTGTACGACCTCGCGATGCCGCCGGCGGACGGCGAGGCGCTCGCCGCGGGGCTCGCCCACGCCGAGTGTCCGATCGAGCGCCTCCTCGACGTCGGCGGCGGGTCCGGACGGGCGGCGGCCGCGCTGACCGGTCCCGACATCACGGTCGTCGACGCCTCCGTCGAGATGCTCTCACGGGCGCGGCGCGTCCGCGGACTCTCTGGCCTCGCCGGCGACGCGGGGCGACTGCCGTTCCGGGACGCCAGCGTCGACGCGGTCACGGTCGTCGACGCGTTCCACCACCTGCCCGATCAGGACGCCGCGCTCGCGGAGACGGCCCGCGCGCTCGTGCCCGGCGGCGCGCTCGTCGTCCGGGAGTTCGATCCGGACCACCCGCTCGGACGGCTCCTCGCCGTCGGCGAACGCGCGATCGGGATGGAGTCGCGGTTCCGCGCGCCGGACGACCTCGCGGCCGCGATGGACGACGCCGGCCTCGACCCGCGGATCGTCGATCGCGGGTTCGGCTATACGGTCGCCGGCGTTCGGCGCTGAGTCGCCGCGAACTCGGCGTTTATACTCGACCGCAGAACCGAAGCCGACGCGTCAGTCCTGCGTCCGTCCCTGCGGCTCGGCGCCGCGGGCCGGGTCGGGTGACCCCTCGTCGGCGTGATCGTGGTCGTGATCCGCGTGGTCGTGGGCGTCGTTCGACCCCGTCTCGCCGAGGACTTCGGCGCCCTCCCCGTCGATCATGTCCATGTTCTTGAGGTTGTCGCGCTCCTCGAAGTCCTCGACCGCCTCCATCACGTCCGCCTGCGTGATCGTCATCCGGTCCTCCGTGAGCGCGCCGAGGACGGCCTCGCGGAGCACCATCCGGAGGTCGGACCCGGTGAGGCCGGTGGTCCGGTCGGCGACCTCCTCGGGGTCGAAGTCCGCGATCTTCATCTCCTTGGTCACCACGCGGAGGATGTCCGCGCGCATGTCGCGGTCCGGCTTGGGGAAGTTGACGATCTCGTCGAAGCGGCGCCACGCGGCGGCGTCAAGCTGGTCCGGGTGGTTCGTCGCGCCGATGAGGAGGACCTCGTCGCGGACCAGCGACACCTCGTCGATCGACTTCAGCAGGGTGTTCACCGCGCGCTTCAGGGCGGCGTGCTCGTCCGAGCGGCGCGTCTTCGCCACCGAGTCGAACTCGTCGATGAAGAGGATACACGGCGAGAGCCGCTTGGCCACCTCGAAGCTCTTCTCGACGTTCTTCGACGTCTCGCCGAGGTACTGGCTCGTGATCATCGAGAGCTTCACCTCGACGAACGGGAGCCCGAGCTCGTGAGCGAGCGCGCGCGACACGGTGGTCTTTCCGGTGCCGGGCGGGCCGACGAACAGCAGCTTTCCGATCTCGCGGAGGCCGATCTCCGCGAGGTACTCGCGGTGTTCGATCGCCTTGACGATCTTCTGGATCTCGCCCTCCTGGTCGCCGGTCAGGACGAGGTCCGCCAGCGTCGTCTCGATCTCCTCGGGCGCGCGGACGTTGACGAGGTCGAGCATCTCCCCGTCCTCGTCCTCGTCGAAGTACTGCGAGAGCAGCGCGTCGATCCAGACGCGGTCGGCTTGGACCGGCCGCACGTCGTCTCTCGCCGCCTCGCGCGTCACCGGCGCATCGAGGTCGTCCGCGGCCTCCAAGGCGGCGACGAGCGTCGGGTTCCCGGCGATCCGGTCGTCGTCGGCGTGGTCGCGGTACCACTCCAGTCCCATTCCGGGCTGCGTCAGCGATATCTCGCCGGAGAACTCCGTGCGTTGGGTGAAGAGGAGGTCGGAGACCGCGTCCCAGGGTCGCTCGACGCCCGTCGCGGTGCGGGTGGCCTCGTCGGTCGCCTTCAGCGGTCGCTCCACGCCGCCGGGGGCGTCCTCGGCGGCGTCGGCCGACCAGAACACCTGTCGGAACCGCGGGGGCAGGTCGTTCTCGTCGAGGTCGCGGTTCTGCGTGTAGAAGTGCGTCGTCAACACGAACTCGACGACGTCGAGCGCCGGGTCACTCATCCGCGGCTAGTAGCGCCGGGACGCGGTTAAGAGCGTCGAAGCGCCCCCGGGCGGCGGGCGGTAGCATCGGCGGATGGCGGGCCAAAGCGGAACGACCGGCGCGGCGAGGCGACCGTCGTATCGAACCCTTATTAGCCTTGGTCTGCGACGTACCGCGCATGAGTTCCGAAGACGCGGCCGCGCCGGGGGATCCCGCCGGCGACGACGCGACCGGCGAGGCGAGCGACACCGACCACGAGAACGCGCTTCAGGACGTCATCGCCGTCGACCCGGACGACGTCGCGCAGGGAACGGTGAACCGACTCGACGCGCACACCGGCGACGGGATCCGCCACCGCGCGTTCACCTGCCTGGTCTTCGACCGGGACGGCCGGATCCTGCTGGCCCAGCGCGCGCCGAACAAGCGCCTCTGGGACGGCCACTGGGACGGCACGGTCGCCTCCCACCCCGTCGAGGGACAATCTCAGGAGGACGCTACCGAGCAGCGCCTCGAAGAGGAGCTGGGCATCTCGCCAGACCAGTACGACGACCTCCGGGTGACGGACAAGTTCGAGTACAAGCGCTACTACCCGAACGAGGGCGTCGAGTGGGAGGTGTGTGCGGTGCTGAAGGTGACCCTCGACGACACCGCCTTGGACCCGGACGACGACGAGATCGGCGGGATGCTGTGGGCCGACTACGACCACCTCCACGAGAACCCCGAGCTGTACCGGCAGCTCCGCCTCTGCCCGTGGTTCGAGATCGCGATGCGCCGCGACTTCTCCTGACCGACCGCCGCATCTCCCAGATCGGTCCGCGCGTCCGGGCTCCCCTTCCTCGGACCGAAACGGCGACTTGAAGACGCTCCCGCGCCGCGATCCCGTATGACCGTCGTCGTCCTGCTGGCGAATCCGCCCCGCGAGGGGCTCGTCGGAACCGCGATCGCCGAGTCGACGCCGCTGTCGGCCGCCGAGGCGGCTGACCTCTACGAGGCGCAATTCCGTGACGCCGTCCTCGCGGTCGACCGCTCCGGCGGCGAGCTCCTCGTCAACTATCCCAACGACGAGGACCTCCCCGCCGAGCACCGGACGGAGACGAGTCCGGAGGCGGAGCTGCGGACGCTCGTCGCGGACACCCTCGGCGGCACCGACGAGGTCCGCTTCGAGCGGCAGGTCGGTTCGTCGTTCGGCGCGCGCGCCGGCAACACCGTCACCCACCTTTTGCGCGAGGAGGGCGCCGACTCCGTCGCGGTCGTCACCCCGACCGCGCCGTTGCTCTCGCGGACGAGCGTCGACTCCGCGGCGATGAAGCTCCGGACGACCGAAGTGGTCCTCGGGCCCTCGACGGACGGCCGGGCGTACTACGCCGGGTTCACGGAACCGATCGACTTCGACGGCGCTTTCGAGGCGCCCGCGCTGCCGACGCTCGCGGAGCGCGGCCGCGACGCCGACCGCTCCGTGGACTTCGTCGGGCCGTCCCCCTCGCTGGAGACCGGGGCGGACCTCCTCGACGTGGTCCCGATGCTCCGCGCGCGGTTCGCCGCGGAGCGCGTCGTGCCGGACTACACGGCCGCGTTCGTCCACGAGAAGGGATTGGACGTGGTCGTCGAGGACGGCGAGCAACGATTGGTTCGGGACTGAGCGTCTCGTGCGCGGCGGCGGGGCCCGGTGCGTCGGATCCGACACCACTTAGTCGTCCGACGCCGAGCAGTCACGTGTGGTGGGATGGCAGAGTGGCCCATTGCGCCTGCCTTGAAAGCAGGTAGCCTCACGGCTTCCTGGGTTCGAATCCCAGTCCCACCGTAGGTGCGCGGCGCATCTCGCGCTGCGCGCGTCTCGTGCGGGATTCGAAGCCTGTGAGTCGCAGCGCCAGAGCGGAGGGAGGGTGACCGTCTCACATCGGTTCGAATCCCAGTCCCACCGTAGGCGCGCGGCGCAGCTCGCGCTGCGCGCGTTTCGTGCGGGATTGAATCAGTGAGCGACCGCGAAACCGAATTCAGTTACTCGGTTCTCTCGACAGCCGATTCGGATCGGTCTCTCGTCTCGCGCTTTCGACCGCCGGAACCGCAATCACATCGCTGCTGGCCTGAAACGCCCGGTAACACTCACGTCCAGTGACGCGTGGTACCACGTGCCGCATTATCTTTAACAGGTTTCCGGCACATGTTCGTGATAGGTGATACAAGCATGAGTTACGAACTCGATCCGCTGCCGTACGATTACGACGCGCTGGAACCGCACATCTCCGAACAGGTGCTCGAATGGCACCATGACACCCACCACCAGGGGTACGTCAACGGCTGGAACTCCGCCGAGGAGACGCTCGAGGCCAACCGCGAGGACCACGACTTCTCCTCGTCGGCCGGGGCCATCCGCGACGTGACCCACAACTCGTCGGGCCACATCCTCCACGACCTGTTCTGGCAGAACATGTCGCCGGAGGGCGGCGACGAGCCCGAAGGAGACCTCGCCGACCGTATCGAGGAGGACTTCGGCTCGTACGAGGCCTGGAAGGGCGAGTTCGAAGCCGCCGCGGGCAGCGCGAGCGGCTGGGCCCTGCTGGTGTACGACACGTTCTCGAATCAGCTTCGCAACGTCGTGGTCGACAACCACGACGAGGGCGCGGTCTGGGGCGGTCACCCGATCCTCGCGCTCGACGTCTGGGAGCACTCCTACTACCACGACTACGGCCCGGCTCGCGGCGAGTTCGTCGACAACTTCTTTGAGGTCGTCGACTGGGACGAGCCGTCCACCCGCTACGAGCAGGCCGTCGAGCTGTTCGAGTAAGCGCGTCTCCGGACGCGTTACGCGCGTCGAGATCCGCATTTTTTCGCAGCGTGTTGCCCGGTGAGCGACGGGTTCGCGTAGGCGGTGTGAGTCATGACTGGTCGCCGGCGAGGCGATGACGAACGCCTCCGAAGCCCCAGCCGCGCTCGACTCCCACAGCTTCGCCGCGCTCCGCGGTCGTCCGCCGTGCTCACTCCCTGCGGTGCTTGCGTCGCTGGGATTCGGCGAGCGCGGCTGCCCGTTTGAGCCCCGTCCCGCACGGCACCGCACCTCTCACCGCCCCAGTCTCGTCTGCCTCCCTCTAGTCGGCCGACTCCATCGCACGCGCTCCTCGCGGCCGCCTTCGGCGGCCACTCGAAGGCGCGCGCCACCCCACGGAATGAGGTTCGAACCGTATCGGCAGCGTTTACGGACGCCGTCGCGTACGCTCGCGCATGCCCGAACCGAAGTCGGCGTTCGACGCCACCTACCCGTGCGACTTCTACGAGCCCGCGGAGCTGTTCGAGCCGGACCAGATGTACACGATCCCGGAGATCGGTCGCCTGCTTCAGGGGTTAGAACCGGACGCCGAGGTCGACCCCGACACCGAGGCCGTGCTGGTCGACTGGGCCGTCCCGTGGGTGATGGTCCACGCCGACGACATGGTCGTCGCCGAGCCCCTGACCGAGGACGGCCCGGGATACTACGGGCTCGCCACGGACGAGGACCACAGCGGGGCGTCCGACACCGACGCCGAGTCGGACGCTGACTCCGACGAACTCGACGAGTCGGCGTGACCGGGGACCGATCCGACCCGCCGACGTACCTCGTCGCCGGCGGCGCGCGCGTCGACGCCGGCAAGACAACCTTCTCGGCGGGGCTGGTCGCACACCTCGCCGACCGCGCGGGCGACGCGGTCGGCGTCAAGCCCCGGGCCGGCAACGACCTCTGGTTCGACCACGACGACTATTTGATCGCGACCGACGCGGCCCGACTCTACGGGAAGGACGCCCGCACCCTCGCGGCCGCGAACACCCGCGCGCTCGCGGCGGCCGACGACGGTTCCCCGTCGCCCTCGGCGGTCACGCCGGAATCGATCAACCCCGTCCACCGGCTCTGGCGACCGACGCCGGGACGGACGGGCATGCTCGGCGACGCAGAGCGCACGTTCCTCTGCGACCGCGTCACCACCGCGTCCGGCACGCGCTTCGTCGTCAACGGCGCGGCCGAGGAGGTGGGGCTGTTCCCCGACGCGCTGACCGACCGCCTCCCCCTCGCGGAGGCGACTCGCGTGCGCGACGTACCGGCGTTCAACGAGGTGATGGCCGAGGCGCACCTCCCCGCGATCGAGCGGCTCGCGGACCGCGTCGCGCGGACGCCAGTCCCGGTCGTCGTCGAGTCGTACGCCGACGTGGCCGGGACCCTTCCCCGCGACGGGCCGGTCGCGCCCGACGCGGTCGCCGTCGTCGACCCCGGCCGCGCGCGGCTATACGCCGGCGACCGCTACGCCAAGGCCCGCGCGGTCGCGGCCGGGAGCCCGCGAGAGGGGAGCCGCGAGGAGCACGTCGACGCGGTGACGGAGATGATCGAGCCGCTCGCGACCGTCTCGCTGCCGGCGCTGTCCGGCGACGTCCGCGGCGATCCCGACCGGATCGCGGCGGCGTACGAGCCGGCGTACGCGACGCTCACGGATTCGGTCGAGAACTGAAGGAGCGACGGAGCGTCGCGTGCGGCCCGGGCTCAGGCGTTCCGCTTCGTGTAGTGTTCCAGCGCGGACTCGATCGACGAGAGGTCGGCGGTCACGCGGCTGTCGGCGACGCGCATGAAGCCGGGCGTGTACGACGACGAGTAGTCGAAGATCCGGTTGACTGCGCGCTTGGGCGCGGCGACGGCGCCGAAGTCGGTGACCGTGTACACCCGCGTGGTGGGGAAAGCGGTCCAGAAGGTCCCGCTCACCCAGCGGTCCTCGTCCGCGAACGCCTCGCCGACGCGGCCGGTCGCGACGTACTCGTCGTCCGCGTAGAACAGCAGGAGGTCGCCCGACGCCATCTTCTCGAACGTCGACCCGTTGCCGCTGTCGTCGTCGACGGCCCACAGGCGCGTCTCGTCGAGGTCGGCGAGGGGTTCGGGGCGATCGGGGTAGTCGGTGAGATCGACCGGGGACCGGACGGTTCGGTCGAAGTTCTCCGGGTCGATCGGGACCAGGAAGACGTTCTCGCTCATTACCCGTCGTTTCGCCGGGAGGGGTTTAAACCCGTTTGTTGATGTGTCAGGTCAGGACGGGTGCGGTCACTCGCCGTCGGCGGCGTACAGGCGGTCCATCCGCGCCGCCATCACGAAGTCGGCGCGGGTGAGGCCGCCGACCTCGTGGCTCCACATCTCGATCCCGACCTCGCCCCACGACAGCGAGATGTCCGGGTGGTGCCACTCCGCCTCGGCGAGCTCGCCCACGTCGTTCGTGAACGCGAGCGCCGTCTCGAAGTCGGGGAACTCGTAGCTCGCCTCCAGGTGGTGGTCGTTGACGACCTCCCACGCGTCGCCCAGTTCGTCGAGGTGGTCGGCGCACTCGTCTCCGTCGAGCGGCTCCGCGTCGTCGCCGGCCGGTTCGACCGGCTCGTCCGCGAGCGGTGAGGACATACCCCACGTTAGGCGACGAACGGTTTGTACCTTCCGCGGTCGACCCCGGAGGACGACGGGCGACCGAAAAGCGCGGACCGAGGCCTTACCGGAGCCGCGAGATCGCCTCGCGTACCGCGCGCCGCAGCCGGCCGAGGCGCCCCCTCCCGCGCTCGTCGTCAGTGGCGCCCCCGTCCGCGCCGGTCGCGCTCGGGTCAGAGAGCTCCCAGCCGGCCTTTTCGGCGGCCTCGTCGACGCGCAAGAACTCGTAGCCCGTCTCGGTGGCGACGCGCTCGTCCGCGCGGGTCGTGCCGACGAACACGCACCGCGGGGCGGCGCTCTGCTCGCGGATGTCCGCGAGGGTCCCCCACTTGTCCCACTTCGTGAGCGCGTAGTCGTTGTCGATCCCGTAGTCGCCCGCGAACTGCGCGACCCGGTCCGCCTCGTTCGCGACGATGCCGACGTGGCGGCTCCACTGGCGCGCGTCGGCGAACGCCGCGGCCGGGTCGGCGAGCGACCGCGCGGCGCCGAGCGAGAAGACGAGCGTCACGTCGCCGTCGCCGGTCGTCGTCGCGTCGATTCCCATCTCGACCGGATCCAGGTGGCCGGCGGCCTAAACGCTGTGGGGAGGCTTTTGTCCGAGGCCCTCCTCGTCCCCGAGAATGGAGTTCGAATCCACCTTCGACACCGCTGCGCCGCTGCTCGGCATGGTCCACCTCCCGCCGCTTCCCGGTGCCCCGAACGCGCCCGACGACGGCCGCGAGGCGATGCGCGCGGCGGTCGACCGGGCCGCGAGCGACGCGCGCGCGCTCGACAGCGGCGGCGTCGACGGGATCGTGATCGAGAACTTCGGCGACGCCCCCTTCTACCCCGACGAAGTCCCGCCGCACGTCGTCGCCGGCGTGACCCGCGCCGCGACCGCGGTCGCCGCCGAGACGGACCTCCCGCTCGGGGTCAACGTCCTCCGGAACGACGCCGAGGCCGCCCTCTCGGTCGCCGCCGTGGTCGGCGCCGACTTCGTCCGGGTGAACGTCCACACCGGCGCCCGCGTCACCGACCAGGGGATCGTCCAGGGGCGCGCCCACGAGACGCTCCGCCTGCGCGACCGCCTCGGCGTCGACGTCGGCGTCTTCGCCGACACCGACGTGAAACACTCCGCCCCGCTGACGCCCGCGGGGTACACGGCCGAGTCGTTCGCCGACACCGCCGAGCGCGGCCTCGCCGACGCCGTGATCGCCTCCGGGCCGGGGACCGGCGAGGCGGTCGATACCGACGCCCTCGGGTCGGTCGTCGCCGAGCGCGAGCGCCACGGCCTCGACACGCCCGTCCTCGTCGGCAGCGGCGTCACGCCGGAGACGGTCGCCGACCTGCTCGACGTCGCCGACGGCGCGATCGTCGGCACCGCGCTGAAACGGGGCGGCGAGACGACCGCCCCGGTCGACGCCGACCGCGTCGCGGACCTCGTCGACGCCGCCGACGCGGTTCGGTGAGCGGGGCGCGGTGATCGGGAGGAGGGCCCCCTACCGGCCGACGTCGACGCCGCGGTCCGCGAGGAACGCCTCGACCTCGCTCCGCGTCGGGAGCCCGGGCTGCGTGAACCGGCTCGTACAGTTGATCGCGGCAATCGCGGCCGCGAACCGGACGCCGCCAGCGACGCCGTCACGGTCGGCGGACGGCCCCGCGGGGGCTCCAGCGATCCACCGGTCGATCAGCCCGGCGGTGAACGCGTCGCCGGCGCCGGTCGCGTCGACCGTCTCGACGTCGAACGCGTCGAACTCGGACACCTCGCCGCCCGCGATCGCCGTCATCCCGTCGGCGCCGTGCGTGAGGACGGCGCGGGGCCACGTCGGGCCGCCCCGCGACCGCGACTCGGGCCCGGGTGAGGGCGCCGACTCGGCCGCTCGGGTATGCGCGCTCGCGACCCGTTTGACCGCGGCGTCCGCCGACCCGAAGAACGCCGGCGCGGCGACGCCGTCCGCGACGAACAGGTCGGCCTCATGGAGAAACCGGTAGACCGTCGCCGGCTCCGTGCCGCGCCCGACTAGCTCCTCGACGGCTCCCGAGAGGTCGAAGACGAGCGCGGGCGGGTCGCTCCCTGACTCGCCTGATTCGGCGGCTTCGCGGAGCGACCGAACCCGGTCGAGGGCCCGCCGCGCCACGCTGTCAGGCGTGTAGGCGGTGAGGAAGACCGCGTCGGCGTCGGCCATCGCGGCGAGCGCGTCGCCGTCGAGGCGGAGCCCGCGGAAGCTCTCGCCGGCGGTGACGATGGCGCGCTCCCCATCCGGGTCGCGGAGGATCAAGGACCGGGTGTGGGCGTCGTCGCCGACCGCGACGTGCGTCCCGTCCACGCCCGTCTCGCCGAGGTACTCCAGGGCTCTCCGGCCGTACTCGTCGTCGCCGACGCGGCTGACGAGCCCCGCGTCGCGGCCGAGGCGGTCGAGCGCGACCGCGACGTTCGCGCCCACGCCGCCGAACGCGGACGTGACCTCCCGGGCGAACGCGCCGCCGTCCGGCTCCGGGAGGTTGCTGACCGCGTACCACTCGTCTATCGCGGCGGCCCCGACGCAGAGGACGGCCGGCGAACCACCGCTTCCGCCGTCGCTCGCATCTGACTCCGCCGTCACGACTCGCCGAAGAAGGGGCGGTGAACGGCCATCGCGGCGTCGACGGCAATCGGTCCCTCGACGCTCGTCTCCCCGCCGCCGCGCCGGACCACTTCCTCGCAGGGGATCGGCACCACGCCGCCGGAGAGCTCGCCGAGCGTCTCGCCGTCGACGCCGAAGACGACCCGGTCGATCCCCGCGTAGTGGATCGCGGTCGAACACATCGGGCACGGCTCCGTGCTGGCGTACATGGTACAGTCCGCGAGCTCGTCGGCGTCGAGCTCCCGCGCGGCCCACCGCGCGAGCGTCAGCTCCGGGTGCGCCGTCACGTCGTCCTCGGTCCGCGTCTCGTTGCGCGCCTCGCTGACGACCTCGCCGTCGACCACGAGCAGGGCGCCGAACGGGGTGTTTCCGGCTTCGACCGCCTCCTTGGCGAGCCGGATCGTTCGCTCCACGTACTCCCGGTCGGTCGGGTCGTCCGGCAGGTCGTCGAGGTCACGGAACTCACTGGGATCGCCGGCGTCGTCCGCGTCGGTCATACGTCCCCGTTCGCCTCCGGGAACCTAACGGTTGGTACCGCCGGCTGCGTGCGGTCGTCGTCCGGCGAGCTCGGTTCCCCATCGAGGCGTCTCGGTCCGCGTCGCCTCCGTCGCCGACGCGCGTCGGGGTCACGCTCGGCGTTCGCGTCGGACGCTCCGCCACGCTCTTGACCGCCACGAGCGAAGCTAGAGTAATGCTGGACAGGCTGCGAGCGAAACTCGGCGCCGCTCGCCGACGGGCACGTCGGATCGAACGCCGGGAGTTCGCGGAACTCCGGCAGTGGGCCGAGGACACGAGCAATCTGCTCCACCTGACGACGCTGTTGCTCGTGCCGATGCTCATCGCGCTCGTCACTCAGATAACGAACCTGACCGACCTCTCGTTTCTCCTCTTCCCGCCGCTGGCGTCGGGAGCCTACACGCTCTTCTCCGACCCGCAGGGACAGTACTCCTCGCCGAGAACGTTCGTCGGGGGGCTCGTGGCGGGGGCGCTCGCGGGGTGGGCCGCGCTGGAGCTCTCGCTGCTCGGTGTCGGCGGCGTCTCGACCGGCGCGATCAGTCCGCTCAGCGCCGGGCTGTCGATCATGCTCTGCGGCGGCCTGACGTGGCTGGCCAGCGTCGAGGAACCGGCCGCCTTCTCGACCGCGCTTCTGGTCCTCGTGAGCGCGCGCGGCGACGCGGTGCTCGTGTTCGGCACCACCGTCGACCCGGCGGCGGCCTACGTCGTGGCCGTCGCGGTCTCCGGCAGTCTCGTCGCGGGCGCGTTCACCGTCTGGCGCACGCGGTTCTACGAGGAGCGCGCTCGCTACCTCTACGGGACCACGCAGGCTGACGACCACGTCCTGGTGCCGATGCGTGGGGAGACGAGCGAGGCGACCGCGTTCTTCGGCGCGCGGCTCGCGGCCGCCCACGACGCCGGGAAGGTCGTCCTCCTCGACATCGTCGACGACGCGGAGATGGCGGTCGCGGAGCGGGCAGTGTCCGCCGACCACGGCGCCGCGACGCCCGGAGATCTCCCGGACTCGGTGCGGGCGTCGTTCGACGGCGACTTCGAGGAGGAGGTCTCGGACCGAGCGGCGGCGGCGGCGGTCGAGCGGCTCGAACCTCACGCCGCGGAGATCCGAGCCCGGTTCGACGTGCCGTGCGAGGTGGTTGTCGCGGCCGACGGCGATCCGGCCCGGGTCGCCGTCGAGACCGCCCGCGCGACGAACTCGGACCTGATCGTGACGCCGTACGAGACCGAAGACGGCCTCCTCTCGCCGTTCGCCCGGGAGGTCTTCGCCGGTCCACTCGACGCCGTCGCGTTCCGGTCGACGACGGGCGTCCACACCTGGCGGCGCGTCCTCGTACTGGTCGCCCGGCCCGGCGACTCGGCGCACGCGATGATCGACTTCGCAGAGCGACTGGCCGGCGAGAGCGGCGGGGTGAGCGTCTGTACCTGTATCGACGCCGAGTCCGAGCGCAGACGGGCCGAGACGAAGCTGGCGAACCTCGTCGAGACCACGACGGGGCCGGTCGAGACGCGGGTCGCGCGGTCGGAGGTGACGGCGTTTCTCGGCGCGAACGCGGACGCCTACGACCTCGTCCTCATGGGGTCGAGCGGGGACCGCTCCGCGGCCTCGCGGCTCGTCTCTCCGCCGACCTTCGAGCGCATCCAGGACGTCCAGTGCGACGTGGCCATCGTGGACCGCGGGAACGCGGACCACGAGGTGCGGGTGTTACGAGAGGGGTGAGACCGTCGGCGGCGCGCGCGGCGGATCCCCTCTCGGCCAACCGCCGCCGCTCCTCCATTTATATACCTCCCGCCGCGTAGTTCGGTCGTGTCCCGCGTCACCGTCAGCATCGACCCGCACGTGCACTCCGAGGACAGCTACGACGGGCACGAGCCGGTCGATCTGATCTTGGAACACGCGGCCGAGATCGGGCTCGACGCGGTCGTTATCACCGACCACGACGTGATCCGCGAGTCGAAACGCGCCGCGGAGACCGCCGCCGAGTACGGGCTGATCGGCATCCCCGGCGTGGAGGTGTCGACCGCGCACGGCCACCTGCTGGCGATCGGCGTCGATCGAATGCCGCCGCGCGGCGAGCCGTACGCCGAGACGGTCCGGCGGATCCACGAGCAGGGCGGCGTCGCGATCGTTCCCCACCCGTTTCAGCGCTCGCGCCACGGCGTCCGTCAGCGCGACATCCCGACGCCCGGATCGGGCGACGGCTCCGGCGGGGAAGCGCCGGACGCCGAAACGTCCGGCGTGGACGCGGAACTGCCGGACAAGGACGCGGTCGACGCGGCCGGGGCCGCCGCGCCGGGCGTCGAGGTCGACGCCGTCGAGGTGTTCAACGCGTGGCTGTTCACGGGGTACCGAAACCGACGCGCGCGGCGGTTCGCGGCGACCCACGGCTACCCGGGGGTCGCCGCGAGCGACGCGCACCACCTCCAGTACGTCGGCCGGGCGTTCACTGAGCTGACGATCGAGGGGCGAGAGTCGGTCGGCGAGGTCACCGCGGACGACGTGCTGACGGCGATCCGCCGCGGCACGACGACCGTCGACGGCCGGCGCGCGCCGATCCGAATGGCGGCGAAACACTACGTCGGCGCCGCCGGACGCCGGTCCGGGTACTACGCGCGGACCGGCGCGGCCCGGGGCGCTCGGGCCACCAGGCGGACGACCCTCGGCGCGCTCACGGCCGCGAAGGTCGCCGCCCTCCAGTCGGTCCACCGGACTCGCCGGTTCCTCTCGTGGTTCGCCTGACCGGGCGCGTCGGCGGCCGGGGGCGTCGGCGAGCGGCCGCGACCGAGGGTCCGAACGACGGCGCCCGCGGAGAACGGGGTTTTTGCCCGCGGCCGCGAATGTGTGAGCATGAGCCACGACAGACGGGAGTCCGGGTTCAAGCGGCGGACCCGGGTCGCGGACGCGAGGGCGACGCTGCTCGACGCCGTCGCGCCGAACGACCGGACGGAGACGGTCCCGGTCGAGGCGGCCGACGGCCGCGTCGTCGCCGAACCGATCGACGCGCCGGCGCCGGTGCCGGGGTACGACCGCGCCGCGATGGACGGGTACGCCGTCCGCGCGAGCGACACCTTCGGCGCCGGCGACCGATCGCCGGCGGTCCTGACCGCCAAGCCCGCCGAGGCGGACGCGGTCGCGCCCGGCGAGGCCGCTCGGGTCCACACCGGCAGCGCAGTCCCGGAGGGCGCGGACGCGGTCGTGATGATCGAACAGGTCGAGTCGGTCGACGGCGAGGTGGAGGTGTTCGAGGCGGTCGCGACCGGCGAGAACGTCGGCGAGGCCGGTGAGGACGTCGCCGACGGCCAGCGCCTCTACGAGCCCGGCCACGCCCTGCGCCCCTCCGACCTCGGCCTGCTGCGCTCGGTGGGCCTCGACACCGTCACGGTTCGGGAGCCGCCAGAGGTCGCCGTGATTCCGACCGGCGAGGAGCTGGTGGAGTCGGATCCCGGCCCCGGCGAGGTGATCGAGACGAACGGGCTCACCGTCTCCCGGCTCGTCGAGCGCTGGGGCGGCGAGGCGCGCTACCGCGACGTCGTCACCGACGACCCGGACGCGCTGCGGGAGGCGGTCGGGGCCGACCTCGACGCCGACGTGGTCGTCACGACCGGCGGCTCCTCGGTCGGCGAGCGCGACCTGATCCCCGAGGTCGTCGACGGCCTCGGCGAGGTGCTGGTCCACGGCGTCGCCCTGAAGCCGGGCCACCCAGTCTGCC
This sequence comes from Halorubrum sp. SD690R, assembly GCF_005435035.1. Taxonomy (NCBI): domain Archaea; kingdom Methanobacteriati; phylum Methanobacteriota; class Halobacteria; order Halobacteriales; family Haloferacaceae; genus Halorubrum; species Halorubrum sp. SD690R. The sequence continues at coordinate 86,076 of NZ_SGTV01000004.1, forward strand.
TTGGCCGGGCTGAGGGGACGCCGATCGTCTCGCTGCCCGGTTATCCGGTCGCGTGCATCGTCAACGCGGCGCAGTTCCTCCGCCCCGCGATGAAGCGCGCGGGCGGGGCCGACGTAGAGCCGTTCCCGACGCGGTGCGCGACGCTCGGCCGGAAGGTTGCGAGCGAGCCCGGTGTACGGACCTTCGCGCGCGTGTCACTTTCGGGTCCCGACGACGGCCCTGACGGGGACGCGGCGGTCGACGACGCGCTCCCGACCGCGACGCCGACCCGCGCGAGCGGCTCCGGCATCCTCTCCAGCGTCGCGCTCGCTGACGGCTGGGTGGTCGTGCCCGAGCCGCGGGAGGGGCTCGACGCCGGCGAGTCCGTCGACGTCGAACTGTGGGAGGTGACGGAATGAGCGACCGCAAGGAGTTCCGGGACCTCGCGACCCCCGAGGCCGCGCGCGAGGCGATCGAATCGCTCGACCTGTCGCCGACCCCGGAGACGGTCTCGCTGGCGGACGCCCGCGGTCGCGTTCTCGCCGAGCGCGTCGACGCCGCGATCGACGTGCCCGGCTTCGACCGCGCGTCGATGGACGGGTACGCCGTCCGCGCGCGGGAAACCTTCGGCGCGGACGAGGCGGATCCCGCCGAACTCGACCTCGTCGGCGCGGTCCACGCGGGCGCCGCGCCCGACGTGACCGTCGAGCCGGGGACCTGCGCGGAGATCTCCACCGGCGCCGTCATGCCCGACGGCGCCGACGCGGTCGTGATGGTCGAGCGCACCGACGAGCTCGGTTCGGGCGGGGACGGGGTCGACGACGACGGTCCCTCGCGGATCGCTGTCCGCACGTCGGTCGCGCCGGGCGACCACGTGATGACAGCCGGGACCGACATCGCCGCCGGCGCCCGCGCGCTCGGACCGCGCACGCGGCTGACGCCCCGCGAGATCGGGCTGCTGTCGGCGCTCGGCGTCGACGAGGTCCCGGTCGAGGGGCGGCCGCGGGTCGGTATCGTCTCGACCGGCGACGAGCTGGTCCGCCCGGGCGAGGCGCTGAACCCGGACCGCGGGGAGATCTACGACGTGAACTCGACGACGATCGCCGCCGGCGTCGAGGAGGCGGGCGGCGAGCCGGTCCTCTACCCGCACGCCGGCGACGACTACGACGAGATGGAGCGGCTGCTGCGCCGGGCGGCCGACGAGTGCGACCTCGTGCTCTCGTCGGGGTCGACCTCGGCGAGCGCGGTCGACGTCATCTACCGCGTGATCGAGGCGCGCGGGGAGCTCCTGCTCCACGGCGTCGCGGTCAAGCCCGGGAAGCCGATGCTGATCGGCCGGCTCGACCGGGGCGGCTCCGACGGCGGCGACGGCGACGAAGGCGTCGGCGAGGACGCCGCCCGGAACGATGCCTCGGTCGGCGAGTCCGCGTACGTCGGCCTCCCCGGCTACCCGGTGTCCGCGCTCACCATATTTCGCACGTTCGTCGCGCCCGCGATCCGCGACGCCGCCGGCCAGCCCGAGCCCGCGACGGCGACCGTCGAGGGGCGGATGGGCGTGAGCGAGCGCTACTCGGAGGGCCGCCTCCGGCTGATGCCCGTCGGCCTGCTCGACCTGGACGACGACGCCCGCCCGCTCGTCTACCCGGTGGACAAGGGGTCCGGCGCGACGACGAGCCTCGTCGAGGCTGACGGCGTCGTCGCGGTCGACCCGGACACGGAGGTCCTCGACGCCGGTGAGGCGGTCGAGGTACAGCTGTTCTCGCCGGACGTGCGCCCGCCGACGCTGCTCGGCGTCGGCGAGGACGACCCCGCGCTCAACCGCCTGCTCGACCGCCTCGCGAATCCGCGGTACCTCGCCGTCGGCTCGCGCGAGGGGCACCGCCGCCTCCGCGACGGCGTCCCCGACGTGGCGGTGACCGCCGGACCGACCGACCGCGAGGTCGACGCCGAAGCCCTCGGCGGCTGGACCCGCGAGTGGGGGCTTGTCGTCCCCGACGGCAACCCGGAGGCGGTGACCGGGATCGCGGACCTCGTCGACCGCGACCTCCGCTTCCGGAACCGGCCGACAGTCTCGGGCCTCCGTCGGAGCCTCGACACGGCGCTCGACGACCTCGCGGACGAGCGCGACGCCGACCGCCGGGACCTCGCCGAGCGGATCGACGGCTACGAGCGGACCGCGAAGGCGTTCGAGAGCCCGGTCCGCGCGGTCGTCGCGGGCGACGCGGACGCCGGGCTCGGGCTCCGCGAGACGGCGGAACGGCTGGGCTGTGCGTTCGTCCCGCTCGGCGAGCAGTCGGTCGTCGTCAGGGCGGCCCCCGATCGCGCCGGCCGCGAGCCGGTCGCGGCGCTGGCGGCCGCACTCGACGGCGACGGCGGTCGCGGCGGGATCGACGCGATCCTCGCCGATCTCCCGGGCTACTCGCGGAACAGCCGAAACGATCCCTGACCGACGACGACCTCGCCGCGGTCCCCGTCGACGCCGCTGGTGACGGTCATCTCGCTGACGCCGATGGAGCCGCCGGCCCGGATCACTTCGGCCTCCGCGCGGAGGTCGCCGGTCGCGGGGCGGAGGTAGTTCGCGTTGAGGTTCACCGTCGCGACGCCGCCGTCGAGCGGGTCCTCGAACGTCGTGCGCTGCGCGACGCCGCCGGCCGTGTCAATCAGCGTCGCCGCCACGCCGCCGTGGATCGTCTGCCCGTCCGTGTTCGTGAGCTTCTCGTCGAAGGGGATCGAGAGCACGACGCGCCCGCGCTCGACCGTCTCGACCGACGTGTTCAGCCACGAGAGGTAGCCGTGTTCGTCCTCTAACTTTTGTTCGACGAACCGCGTCGCCGCGTCGGGGAGCGGGTCCATCTCCGCGATGTCCGTCTGATCCATGTCCCGCCGGTCGTCCCGGGACGGCTTGTACCCCCCGGAAACGGGCGACAACCGGCGATCGATTGACGGCCTCGCTCACCCGACGCCGAGCCGGATCGGGTCGTCGCTTGGCACGAGCTCGACCGTCACCGACTCGCCGATCGCGAACGAGCGGTCCGGACAGACCAACTTGACGCCGAAGCGCTCGCCGCGCGCGGCGAACAGGGAGAGCCCCACGATGCGATCGTCGTTCGCGCGGACGTCGACCGCCCCCCACTCGACCCGTGGCGCCCCGGACGACCCCCCGCCGTGGTCGGCCGCGGTTCCGATCCGGGTCCCGAGGAGGGACACCGCGTCGCCCGACCGCGGGCGTCGCTCATCTCTTCCGTCCTCGCCGGGCGCCGCGCCGCTCGCCGCGAACGTCCCGCCGCCCGCGTAGTGCGTCAGCCCGCCGTCGAGCGGGACCCCCCCGTCGCTCGCGAGCGCCGCGAACGACGGTCCGGGCTCGGTCCGCCGCGGGCCGGCGAGCACGACGTGGGTCGGCCCCCGCTCGACGACGGTTCCGGTCCCGTCCCACGCGACCCGCTCCACGGGGAGGTCCGCGGCGACCGGGAGCGACCCGCTCGCTCGGAGGGGATTCGCGTCTGGCGGGCGGAACCCGAGGTGGACGTGGTCGTCGACCCACTGGCCGAAGAAGCCCGAGCGGGTCGTCGGGCCGAGCGCGTCGCCGACGGTGACCCGGTCGCCCGGCGCCACCGCCGGGATCACGTGGAGGATCCGCGCGACGGTGCCGGAGGGCGCGCCCGCGCGAGCACACCACTCGTCGTCGAGGCCGACGACGATCAGGTGGTCCTCGTCGGCCGCGTACGGGCGGTCCGGACAGCCGACGGTGCGGACCGCGCTGACGGTCCCGGCGACCGGAGAGCGGCCGACCCCGTCGCCCGGGTAGAGGTCGACGGCGCGACCGCGTTCGTGGGCGGGGTACGGGGAGTTGAACCGCGAGAACTTCTCGTATTGCTCGACGACCTCCGCGGGGAGCGTGACGGTCGCCTCCGGCGGGTCGGTCACGGGTCGGCGACCTCCATCCTCTCGATCACGAACCGCGCGCCGCCGGCGTCGGACTCGGCGACCGAGAGCGTCCAGCCGTGCGCCTCGGCGATGTCGCCGACGATCGCCAGCCCCAGCCCGGTGCCGCCGCCGAGCGACACGCCGCGCTCGGTGACTCGCTCGCGCTCCTCGGCCGGGATCCCGGGACCGTCGTCGCCGATCGAGAGCGCGGCCCGGTCGCCGCCCCGGGTGATAGCGACCGTGACGGCCACGTCCTCTCCCGCGTGTTCGATCGCGTTGCGGAACAGGTTGGAGGTCAGCTGTTCGAGCCGGTCGCGGTCGGCCAACGCGGTCGCGTCGCCCTCGACGGTCAGCGTCGCGTCGGCGGTCTCGAGCCGCGACCAGACGCGTCTGACCGTCCCGTCCAGCGAAACCCGGTCGAGGTCGTCGACCGTCTCCCCCGCCGTCGCCAGCGCGAGGAGTCCCTCGATCATGTCGTCCATCCGCTCGTGGGCGTTCGCGGCCCGCTCTAAGGCGCCGTCGGGGTCGCCGTCGCGCTGGCGGGCCAGCTCGACGGCCGCAGACGCGGCGGCGAGTGGGTTTCGCAGGTCGTGCGAGACGACGCCGGCGAACTCCTCTAACCGCTCGTTCTGCCGTTCGAGCTCCGCCTCCCGGCGTTCGAGTTCCGCCTGTCGCCGCTCCCGCGCGGTCACGTCGCGGAGCAGGAAGACGTGGCCGCGGTCGGTCCCGCGCGGGTCCGTGATCGGGTTCTCTTGGATGTCGAACTCGCGGTCCCCGATGGCGATCGGGTGTTCGACGCCGGACTCCAGCCGCGGGAACACGTCCGACAGCGACGAGCCGACCGCGTCGGGCGGGAGGAGCGACTCGGCGGCGGGGTTGAGGTCGCGGATCCGCCCGTCGGAGCCGGAGACGATCACCGGGTCCTGCATCACCTCGACCGCGGTGTCGCGCGCGACGACCGCGGCGTCGAGGGTGCCGAGCCAAAAGACGGTGCCGTAGAGGAACACGCCGTGGATCACGAACGCCGTCGGCAGCCACGAGAGGTCCCCGTAGCTCCCGACGTCGACGAACGTCACGGCCCCCGCGAGGAACGGGAACAGCGTGCCGAGCAGCACGACGAACGTCTGGAGCCGGTAGCGGTTCCCGGTCCGGTCGTAGAGGTCGACGACGAGGGACGCGCCGGCGAGACACAGCGCGTACGCGAAGAGGACGAACGCGCCGCCGGCGGGACCCAACCCGTATCCGAGCAGCGTGAACGGGCCGTCGGCGACGGGGGCGACGGAGCGCCGGGCCAGCCCGTGGGTCCCGCTCGACCACGCGAGGAGGACCCAGACGAACGCGGGGGTCGCGAGCGCGACGATCCGGTTCTCCGTCCGCCAGCGTTCGCGCCCGGTGAACGCCAGCGCGAACGCCATCCAGAGGACGGGAAGCGCGCCGAGGAGCGGCGTCGCGAGGCTGAGCGCGACGCGCATCGCGAGCTCACCGGACGCGGCGATCTGGAGGCCGTACAGCAGCGACGCGCCGCCGCCGCTGAGGAGGTACAGCGCGACCTCGAGGCCGCCGGGCTCGTCGCGCTCCCGCCACGCGACCCGACCGAGCCAGAGCCCGATGACGCCGGCCAGCAGGCAGGCGGTCAGGTACGCCTGAACCGGCAGGGCGCTCAGGTCGCTCATCGATACCGGTACCACTTCCAGCGCCGACAAAACTGTTGTGTCACGCGCCGGCGCCCCCCGGGGCCCTCGGTTTCTCCCCGCCCCGAGCGACCGCGCTCGGCGCAAGGGGCTTGTGTGCCGCCGCCGTCGGCACGTCCATGCGCGTGTACAGGGGCGAGTTCGCGACCCCGGCGGCCGACCGGGAGCCGGCGGGCGACCTGCTCGCGTCGGCCGCGGAGGGGGTCCCGGCCGTCCGCGTCACGGCGCCGCCGAAGCAGGTCGCCTTCGGCCGGCGGGACGCCCGCGAGCCGGGGTTCGACCGGGCGAAGCGGGCGGCGCGCGCGGCCGGATTCCCTGCCGTCGAGCGCGACGTGGGCGGTCGCGCGGTCGCGTACACCGGGTCGACGCTCTCGTTCGGCGTCGCAGTACCGACCGGCGGCGACCGGGGGTCGATCGACTCGCGGTACGAGACCGCGACCGAGACGCTCCGCGACGCGCTCCGCGACCTCGGCGCCGACGTGGTCCGCGGCGAGCCCCCGGCCGCGTTCTGCCCCGGCGAGCACTCCCTGCGCGTCGCTGGGGGCGGTGCGACGGAAACCGGCGGGGCCGCGGGCGGCGGGAAGGTCGCCGGGCTCGCGCAGCGCGTGCGCGCCGACGCGGCGCTTGTCGCCGGCGTCCTCGTCGTCTCGGCGGCGGACGCCGCGCCGATCGCGTCGGTCACCGAACCGGTCTACGACGCGCTCGGCCTGTCGTTCGATCCCGGCTCGGTCGGGAGCGTCGCCGACGCCGGCGGTCCGGACGACCCCGACGCCGTCGCCCGCGCGGTCGAGACCGCGTTCGTGGAGGGGCCGTGGGGCGACGGCGAGCGCCGGATCGTGCGCGTCGGCGGGGCAGCCGACTGAGCGCTGCGCGGCGCGCGGTTCCGACGTTTCGACGTGCTTTTTATGCGCGGGGGTCTGCGTTCGGGCATGGCCGAATTCAAAGTCGTCGTCGCCGACCCCGAGACCGGCGAGACGTTCCAGCGAGAGGTCGACGGACAGGACGCCAACCGATTCCTCGGTCGCGAACTCGGCGACGAGATCGGCGGCGACGCCGTCGGGCTCTCCGACCATACGATCGAACTCACCGGCGGCTCCGACGAAACCGGGCGCCCGATGCGCGAAGACGTCTCCGGCACCCGCCTGAAGGAGCTCCTCCTCGAGGGCGGCGTCGGCTTCGAGCCCTCCCGCGAGGGCGAGCGCAAGCGGATCACCGTCCGCGGCCGCGAGGTCGACGACGACATCGCGCAGATCAACGCGAGCGTCGTCGACGGCGACGGCGACGTGGCGGCCGCGCTCGGCGAGGGCGACGCCGACGCCGACGAGTAACGGCGCTTCGATGCCTCGCGTTCCCTCCGACGGCGAGGACGTTTCCTCGGTTCGCGTCTCGCTCGCCCGGAGCGGCGGCACTCGCCGCCCCTGCGTCAGACTTCCCGACGACGACGCGCTCGACAGGCGCGTCGAGTCCGGGGCCTGCGACGCGCTCGGAGTGAGTCAGGGGGACCTGATCCGCGTCGCGATCGGTCGCGACGAGTACCACGCGCGTGTCGCGGCCGACTCGCGCGGGCGGCTCCTCCGCGGCGCGTTCGACAACCGGCGGCTGGCGCGCGAGTCCGGCGAGGGGACGAACCGGCTGGTCGAGTGGCTCGACGCGAACGGCCGGGAGCCGGGCGAGAGCGTCGTCCTCGACGTGGTGGTGTCCGGCGAGCTGTACGGGCTGCGGATCCCCGGCGAGCGGACCGTGTACGACGCGGACCGCGGGCCGCGGTCGTCGCTCGCGGATATCGCCCGCGACGTGGACGGGTAGCTCCCGGAGCGCGCCGGGCGTCAACGGTCACCCTCCGCCGCGGCGGCGCGGCGTCAGGTCGGATCGCTTATTCTCGCGCGGCCCCGAGATCGGTCCATGCAGGAGGTCGACGCGGACCTGACGGCGCTCGACCGCGCGATCATCAACGCGTTCCAAGGCGGCTTCCCGGTCGCGGAGCGCCCCTTCGACGCGGCGGCGGCCGCGCTCCGCGAGCGCGGCGTCGACGTGACGGGACCGGAGCTGTGCGAGCGCGTCCGCGAGCTCGACGAGGAGGGGATCCTCTCGCGGTTCGGCGCGCTCGTCAACGCCGAGGAGATCGGCGGCGCCGCCTCGCTCGTCGCGATGCACGCGCCCGAGGACCGCTACGACGAGGTCGCGGAGACGGTGAACGAGTTCACCGCGGTCGCACACAACTACGAGCGGGAGCACCCGCACCTCAACATGTGGTTCGTGGTGAGCGTCGCGGACCACCCGGACCCCGACAAGGACGGGAGCGACCGCGTCGAGGAGGTGCTCGCGGAGATCGAGGACGCGACGGGCCAGGAGACGTACAACCTCCCGAAGCTCCGGGAGTTCCACGTCGGCGCGAAGTTCCTCGTCGACGGCCCGGTCCCCGACGGCGACGTGGACCTCTCGGGGCTCGGGCCCGACGTCTCGCCCAGTGACCGCGGAACGTTGACGCCCGACGAGCGCGACCTCGTCGTCGAGATCCAGGGCGGGCTCCCGGTGACCGAGACGCCGTACGCCGACGTGGCCGCCGCGGTCGGCGCCGACGTGGACTGGGTGATCGAGACGATCAAGCGGTTCGAGCGGGAGGGGAAGGTGCGCCGCGTCGGCGTCATCCCAAACCACTACGCGCTCGGCTACACGGAGAACGGGATGACCGTCTGGGACGTGCCCGAAGACGCCCTCGACGAGGTCGGCCCCGCCGTCGCCGACTTAGGCTTCGTCACGCACTGCTACGAGCGCCCGCGCCACGCCGGCGTTTGGGAGTACAACTTCTTCGCCATGACGCACGGCCGCACCGAGGCCGAGAGCGAGCGCCGGATCGCCGAGGTCAGGGAGCTGATGGACGACTACTGGGACGTCGGCGCGGACGACTGGGACACCCTGTTCTCGACGCGCATCCTGAAGAAGACCGGTATCCGCATCGCGGACCGGGCGGACAGCAACACGGCGTGACTCCCCGAATCGCGAGGACCGGAGGCCGTTCGTGACGCCGCTGTACCACGACTTCGCGGGCGAGACGGTGGTCGTCTTCGGCGGCGGCGCCGTCGGCTCGCGGAAGGCCCGCGGCTTCGACGAGGCCGCGCGCGTCGTGGTCGTGAGTCCCGACTTCGACGAGCGATTGCCCTCGCCCGACGACCCCGCGGCGGAGCGCGACACCGCGATCGAACTGCTACGCGCCGCTCCGGACGCCGACGCGGTCGCCGGCTGGATCGATCGGCTCGGTCCCGCGCTCGCGGTCGCCGCGACCGACGACGCCGCGGTCAACGCCGCCGTGGAGTCGGCCGCGCTCGACCGCGGGATCTTGGTCAACCGGACCGACGTCTCCGGGGGTCGCGACCCCGGGAGCGTCGTGGTGCCCGCGACGGTGGAGGACGAGCCGGTGACCGTCGCGCTCTCGACGGGCGGGACCAGCCCCGCGCTCGCGAAGGCGTTACGCGAACGGATCGAGGCCGAGATAGAGGGGGCGGGCGAGATGGCGGCGCTCTCTGGCGAGATCCGCGAGGAACTGAAATCCGAGGGTATACCTCCCGAGAAACGCCGGGAAGCGGTTCGCCGCGTTGTCAGATCCCGGGGGGTTTGGAAGGGTTTACAAAAGGGGAGATCCAACGGACGGCAAGAGGCCGACACCGTGATCGAGGAGGTACTCGACCGATGAGAGAGACGGGTGCGATCGCCGGCGTGAGCGTCGCCCACGCCGACGCGACCGTCGACGAGATCGAGGCCGCCGGCGGCGACGGCGTCCGCGCGACCGTCTCCGACCTGCTCGCGCGAGAAGGGGTCGAAGAGGCGTTCGCGGTACAGACGTGTAACCGCTCGGAGGCGTACGTCGTCACCGACCGGACCGTCGACGGCACGACGGCGCTGTCGACGTTCGCGCCGGACGTCCGCGGCGGCGCGGTCCGCCGCCTCGACCACGAGGAGAGCCTGGAACACCTGATGCGCGTCGCCTCCGGGCTGGAGTCGCTCGTGCTCGGCGAAGACCAGATCATCGGGCAGCTGCGGGAGGCCTACGAGGAGTCGAAGTCCGCCGGCGGCATCGGCCCCGTCCTCAAGGACGCCGTGACGAAGGCGCTCCACGTCGGAGAGCGGGCGCGGACGGAAACCGAGATCAACGAGGGCGTCGTCTCGCTCGGTTCCGCCGCGGTCCGGCTCGCGGCGGACGAGATCGACCTCACCGACGGCTCGGCCGTCGTCGTCGGGGCCGGCGAGATGGGGACGCTCGCGGCCCGGGCGCTCGACGACACGCCGGTCTCGGACATCGTCGTCGCGAACCGCACCGTCCCGCACGCGGAGTTCGTCGCCGAGGAGGTCGACACGCCCGCGGAGGCGGTGCCGCTCGCGGACCTCCCCGCGGTGGTCCCCGACGCCGACCTCGTCGTCACCGCGACCGGCAGCCCCGACCTCGTCGTCCACCCGTCGTACGTCGACGGCGCCGGCCGGGTCGTCTGTATCGACATCGCGCAGCCCCGCGACGTCGACCCGGCGGCCGGCGCGCGCGAGGGCGTGACCGTCTTCGACATCGACGACCTCGAAGACGTGACCCAGCGGACCAGGGAGAGCCGCGCCGCGGAGGCGCGCGAGGTCGAGTCGATCATCGACGCGGAACTCGACCGCATCCTCGAGGCGTACAAGCGCAAGCGCGCCGACGACGCCATCTCGGCGATGTACGCCGGCGCGGACCGGGTGAAGGCGCGCGAGCTCGACCGCGCGATGTCGAAGCTGGAGGCGCAGGGCGACCTCACGGACGAGCAGCGCCAGACGGTCGCCGACCTCGCCGACGCCCTCGTCGGCCAGCTGCTCGCCGCCCCGACGCGCTCGCTCCGAGACGCGGCCGGCGAGGACGACTGGGAGACGATCCGCACGGCGCTCCGGCTGTTCGACCCCGACTTCACGCCGAAGACGGGCGACTCGGTCGAGTCGGACGCTCCCGACGCCGGGGTCGGCTCCCCGGACGCGGTCCCGGACTCCGTCGCCGAGGAGCTCGACGACTGACCCCCGACCGCCGGCCCCGACGTTCTCGACCGCGCCCGCTCCGCGCCCTTTATTCGCCGACGCGCACACCGACCGGTATGAGGCTCTCCGAGTACGTCGACCGACTCGACGAGGAGCTCGACACGGCCGCGTACGCCGACGTCGACGCGAGCGCGAACGGCCTTCAGGTCGGCCCGGGCGGCGAGGCCGCTAGCCCGGGCACCGGACCCGCCGACGACCCCGAGGTCGAACGGGTCGCCTTTGCGGTCGACGCCGCGACGGCGACGATCGAGGCCGCCGCGGACGCGGGCGCCGACGTCCTCGTGGTCCACCACGGGCTCTCGTGGGGCGGCATCGAACGCGTGACCGGTCGCGTCCACGACCGGATCGCGGCGCTCATCGAGCACGACATCGCGCTGTACGTCTCGCACCTCCCACTCGACGGCCACCGGGAACTGGGCAACGCGGCGAGCGTCGCCACCGAGATCGGACTCGAAGACCGCGACCCCTTCGGCGAGATCGGCCCGGTGACGATCGGCACGATCGGGGAGACGGCGGCGCCGCGCTCGGCGGACGCGCTCCGCGAGACGCTCGACGGGTTCGAGGGCCAACCGGACGGCGAGCCGTCGCCCACACGCGTCCTGGACTTCGGGCCCGACGAGGTCGAACGGGTCGCGGTCGTCACCGGCTCCGGGGTCGACTGGCTCGACGAGGCGGTCGCGGCGGGCGCGGACGCGCTGATCACGGGCGAGGGGAAACAACAGGTGTTCCACGACGCCCGCGAGGCCGGGCTGACAGTCTTCCTCGCCGGCCACTACGCGACGGAGACGTTCGGCGTTCGGGCGCTGGAGTCGCTGACCGCCGACTGGGGCGTCGAGACGACGTACCTCTCGCATCCGACCGGGCTCTGAGCCCCGCCCGCGCCGGGCGGCGGCCCCTGCGGGCGCGCTCGCCGCCGAACGCAACCCTTACCGCTCGCGTCCGCGCAGTCCGGGTATGCGCGATCACTTCGAGATCCGGGACCACGACGCCGCCGGGCGGATCGGTCGGCTGACGGTCCCCCGCGCCGACGTCACGGTCGAGACGCCGGCGCTCCTGCCCGTGGTCAACCCCAACGTGCTCACGATCGAGCCGGAGCGGCTCCGCGAGGAGTTCGGCGCGGAGATGCTGATCACGAACTCCTACATCATCCGCAGCACCGACCGCATCCGCGAGCGCGTGGTCGACCAGGGGCTCCACGAGTTCCTCGGTTTCGACGGCGCGATCATGACCGACTCCGGCTCCTTCCAGTTGGCCGAGTACGGCGACATCGACGTGACGACCGAGGAGATTATCGAGTTCCAGCGCCGGATCGGCAGCGACGTGGCGACGCCCGTCGACGTGCCGACGCCCCCGGACGCCGACCGCGAGCGCGCCGAGTCAGAGCTCGAGACGACGAAGCGGGCGCTCGCAGACGCCGAGGCCGCCGAGACCGGCGAGATGCTCGTCAACGGGCCGGTCCAGGGGGCGACGTACGCCGACCTCCGCGAGGAGGCGGGGCGCCACGCGGCCGCGACCGACCTCGACGTGTTCCCGGTCGGCGCGATGGTGCCGCTGCTCAACTCGTACCGCTACGCCGAGGTGGTCGAGGCGGTGCGCGCGGCGAAGCGCGGGCTCGGGCCGGGGGCGCCGGTCCACCTGTTCGGGGCCGGCCACCCGATGATGCTGGCGCTCGCGGTGGCGGCTGGCTGCGATCTGTTCGACTCGGCCGCGTACGCGCTGATGGCCCGCGACGGCCGCTACCTGACGGTCTCGGGCACCGAACACCTCGAAGCGCTCGACTACTTCCCCTGCTCGTGTCCCGTGTGCGCCGACCACGAGCCGGCGGACCTCCGCGGCTTCGACGACGGCGAGGCGGAGCGGCTGCTCGCCGAGCACAACCTCCACGTCACCTTCGAGGAACTGCGCCGCGTGAAGGAGGCGATCCGCTCGGGGACGCTGCTGGAGCTGGTCGACCGCCGCGCCCGCGGCCACCCGGCGATGCTCGACGGCTACCGCGCGCTGCTCGACCACGCCGACGAACTGGAGCGGACCGACCCCGGGTCGAAGGACGCGTTCTTCTACACCTCACGGGAGGCGGCCCGTCGCCCCGAGGTGATGCGACACCACGACCGACTCGATCGGCTGGCGGCGCCCGACGACCTCCTGCTCACCGAGTCGAAGGCCCCCTCGAATCACGCGTACGACGCGGTGTGGCGCGTGAAGCCACCGTTCGGACCGTATCCGCCCGCGCTCTCGGAGACGTACCCGCTCACCGCCGAGGTTCCGGAGCGGACCGACGATGCGGCGCAGGTCGCCGCGGCGGCGGGTGTGGCCGCGCTCGCGGCGGCGAACCCGGAGACGACGCTCACGCTCGGGCACGACGCGTGGTGCGACGCCGCGTTGGCGCGGCTGCCGGACCGCGTCGAGACGGAGAACCTCCGGACGCTCGGTTGAGCCGGCGCTGGCGCGTGGATTCCGACGCGGCGAAAACCGCAGCCGTGACCGGAGTCGTCGGTCGGTTCGGCGGCGTCGAGCGACTCAGTCGCGCCGGTGACCGAGCGGTTTCTTCTGGCCGACCTCGACCTCGACGTGGATCGAGTCGGGGAAGCCGCGCGCGACGACGGACCGCGCGATGTCGTCGGCGCCGTGGATCTCCATCGAGCGGTGATACACGTCGTAGCGCCACGGCGAGAACTCGTCGCCCGGGGAGAGGTCCTTGTACAGCGGCACGGTGACGCGCTCCGAGGGGCTCGCGTGCGGGCCCTTACACTCGGCGCCCTTGCGTTCGAGCGTCTCTTTGAGCTCTTGGACGGTCTCGGCGAGCACGTCGCGGTCGCCGGACGCGAAGTGGAGTTTCGTGACGAAGGTCATGGCTGGGGGTCGTGCGTGAATGACCGCCGGAGCGGTAAAAACGCACCTACCCGCGGTCGCCGCGCGAGACCCCGCCGCGAATCCGGCCGAAGACCGGTCGACGCGGACGAGCCGTTCGGCTCCGTTCGGGAGTCCGACACGCTCTTTAGGGGTGATCGCTTACCTGCGGCCAATGACGGTCGAAGCGACCAGTGCCGGAGCCATCCTCTTCCGCGATACCCGCGGCGAACGGGAGTACTTGCTCCTGAAGAGCCGACCGGGGGACTGGGAGTTCCCCAAAGGCGGGGTCGAGGGGGACGAGGAGCTCCAGCAGACGGCGATACGAGAAGTCGGCGAGGAGGCCGGGATCGAGGATTTCCGGCTGATCGACGGGTTCCGCGAGGAGTACGACTACGTGTTCGAGGCGAACGGCAAGACCATCCACAAGACGGTCCACCTGTTCATCGCCCGCTCGTTCGAGGCGAGCGCCGAACTCTCGAAGGAGCACCGCGACCTCCAGTGGCGCGACTACGACCAGGCGCTCAACACGATCACCCAAGACGGCCCGCGCGAGATCCTCGAGGAGGCCCACGTGTACCTCGACGAGCGGAAAGACGAGGAGGACGGGAAGTACGTCTGATCGGGGGGCAGAGACGGGCGCGCGATCGATCGGCCGACAGCGGGCGCCCCCGCCCCGAGCGTTTCGCTTTTGTCCGCGCCCCGCGACGGTGTGGACAGTGACGCCCGACGCCGAGTTCGGCTACGAGCTGTTGGTCTGTCGGTACGCCGAGCTGGAGTGGCACCCGAGCGAGGGACGCCGTCCCGCGCTCGTCGCCCGCCAGCTCGGCACGCAGGCGCGCCGCTGGGACACCGTCGTGATCGAGGTCGACCCCGCGGCGTTCGAACGGCGGCGCGCGTTCGGCGACCGGGCCATCGACTCCGACCTCCTCCACGTCGTCCGCGGCGCGCCCGCCGCGTGGGCGTGGTACCGCGACGCGCTGCCTGACCCCGGCTACCCGTGGCGCTACGTTCGGCAGGCGGTCCACCGGGCGGCGGGCCGCGGCCTGATCGAGAAGCGGCGCGACGGGAACCGGATTCAGATCCGCCGCAAGCGACCGTATCCGGACTGGGTCGAGCGGATCGTCGCGGTCGAGAACAAGCCGGACCTAGACGCCAGCGCGGCCGACAGGCTCGCCGACCAGCTCGAACACGACGTCGAGACCGCGCTCGCCGACGAGGTCTGGCTCGCGACCGAGACGACCGGTGAACGCGTCGAGCCCGCCCTCCTCCGCGAGATGCCCGTCGAGGCCGGGGTCCTCGCGACCGACTTCTCCGCGGGCGTCGACGCCGACGCGGTCGACGTGGCGTGGCACCCGAGCGCCCTCTCTCCCGGACCGGGCGAGCGACGTGACGCCGCGACGGAGACGCTCCGCCTAGAGATCGCCGAGCGCGCTTACGGGAAGGGGTGGCGCACCTTCCACGACACGATGCGGCCGGACTGCCGACACTTCGAACTCCGCCGCGAGGGGCGCGCGCTCGTCCCCTACTGCGCGGCGAAGGGGAAGGTCCCCACCGCGCGGGAGTGTTCGGGGTCCTGTCCGGAGTTCTCGCCGGAACCCCCGCAGTGGCGCACGAATGGGTGGCCGATCGAGGGCGGACCGGGGAAGGGTATCGAGCGGCTGCTGGCGCGGCGTCGCGAGCGCGAACGAGATCGGGTCGAAAGCGTTGAGTGACCGAGGGCGCCAGCAGGTCGTATGCGGTTCCCGAACCCTCCGCTCTCCGAGTACGCGCTCAACACGGCCGTCGTGGTCCTCACGCTTGGGGTCCTCCAGTACACCGGTTGGCTCTCCGAGGACCCCGGCGGGCTTGACCCGGCGTTTCTCGCCGTGGTCGCGGTAACGTTCCCGGCGTTCTCGTACCTCATCGCGCTCGCCGGGGCGAACGTGTGGTCTGACGCCGGGTGACCGCCCGAACGAGCCGTCTCCCTACGCCAGCGCGGCCGCCAGCTTCTCCACGGGATGCGACGGCTCCGGCACTTCGCCCGGCCCCTCCTCCAGCTGCGTCCGGCAGGACGTTCCGGGGGCGACGAGACCGTCGCCGTCGCTGGCGTCCACCTGCTCGAAGAGGTTCTCGCCGATCGCCTTGCTCATCGAGTAGTGCTCGGCCTCGTAGCCGAACGAGCCCGCCATCCCACAACAGGAGGAGTCGAGCGGGTCGACGCCGTAGCCCGCGCGCCGGAGGACGCCGACCGCGTGGTGGTCCTTCTTCGTCGCCTTCTGGTGACAGTGACCGTGGTAGGTGAGCGACTCCGTCGGGGCGTCGAGGGAGAGAGTCTCGTCGAGCCGGTGGGCGTCGACGTACTCCATGACGCCGTAGGCGTTCTCCGAGACGGCGGCCACGTCCTCGTCCGGCACGTCGCTGGCCTCGCCGTCGAGCAGGTCGTGGTAGTCGGACTGGAGCATCACGGCGTCGGACGGTTCGACGACGACCACCTCCCAATCATCCCGGACCCGGGGGGCGAGCGTTTCTACGGCGTCCCTCGCCGTCGCGCGCGACACGTCGAGCATCCCCTTCGAGTGTGGCGGCCGCCCGCTCCCGTCGACGTCCGGGATCTCGACGTGGCAGTTCGCGGCCTCCAGCACGCGCACCGCGGCCTTCCCCGCGCCGGGGTTCGTGTAGGTCGTGTACACGTCGGGGAACAGCAGCACGTCGCGGTCGGCCTCCTCGCGCGAGACGCCCGCGCCGCCGCGGGCTTCGAACCAGTCGACGAGGGTCTCAGAGCGGAACTCGGGGAGGTCCCGCTCCCTCGCGATCCCGAGCGCCATCTCCGCGATGAGCCCGCTCCCTGGGATCTTGTTCGGGAGGTTCGAGAGCGGCGCGAGCTTCGAGGCGAGCGGCGCGAGCGACTCGAAGCGTCCGAGCAGCCGCGTCCGCAGATCGATCCCGTGCTCCTCGTGGTGGGCGTGCTCGACCTCCGCCTTCAGCTTCGCCATGTCGACGCCGCTCGGGCAGTCCACCTTACACCCCTTACAGCCGACGCAGAGGTCCATCACCTCGGTGACGAACTCGTCGTCCGTCGGGTCGTCCGGGAGCTCGCCGGAGATGGCCCCGCGGAGCATGTTCGCCCGCCCGCGGGTCGACTGGACCTCTTCCTCGGAGGCGCGGTAAGTGGGACACATCACGCCGCCGGTGGTCTCCTGCGGGCCGCGGCAACCGCCGCAGCCGTGGCAGAGCTCCACCATCCCCTGCATCCCGTTGTCGACCGCCCACTCCATCGCGGGGTCGAACCCGGCGTCGTACTCGTAGTCGGCGTCGAACCGGAGGTTCTCGCCCATGTCGACGTCGCCGCAGACGTTGCCCGGGTTGAGCAGCCAGTCGGGATCGAACGCGGTCTTGAGGTCGCGGAACGACTCCCAGAGGTCGTCGCCGTACAGCTTCCGGTTCCACTGGGTCCGCGCGCGGCCGTCGCCGTGTTCGCCCGAGACGGAGCCGCCGAGTCGGACCACCGCGTCGGTGACGCGGTCGGCGATGTCGAGCATCGCCTCCACGTCGTCGACCTCCTTCGTGTTGATGAGCGGACGGATGTGTAACACACCCGGGCCGGCGTGCGCGTAGAAGGTGGCGAAGGTGTCGTTGTCCTCCAGAATCTCTTGGAACTCGCGGGTGTACTCCGGGAGGTGTTCCGGCGGGATGGCGCAGTCCTCGATGAAGGAGATGTGCTTCTCGTCAGTGGTGCGCGAGAGGAGGATCGGTAGCCCCGCCTTCCGCATCTTCCAGAACCGGTCGCGCTCGTCCGGGTCGTGCGCCTCCAGCGCGTCGACTGCGCGGCGAGGGTGGCTCGTCGTCTCTGCGGCGCCCGCGCTCGGGTCTGTCGTCGTCTCGACGCGGGCCCCCGCGGCGCCGTCGGCCGCGCCGACCCGGTCCGCGATCAGGTCCGCGACCTTCTGTTCACCCGTCGCGTCGTCCTCGGCGTAGAACTCGATGAGCAGCACGGAGTCGGTGCCGTCGGGTAACATCCCGACGACGTCCTCGAACTCCGGCGTGTCGGCCGCGAGCCCGAGGAGGACGTCGTCCATTACCTCGACGGCGGCGGGGTCGTGTTCGAGGCACGCGGCGACGTCCTCCATCGCGTCGAGGAGGTCCTCGTAGGTCAGCAGCGCGACCGCCTTCGTCTCCGGGATCTCGACGAGCGAGACGGTCGCCTCAGTCACGGTCGCGAGCGTCCCCTCGCTGCCGGCCATGAGGCGGCCGAGGTTGACGACGCCCTCCTCGCCGTGCTCGCCGCGGTACTCGGCGAGCAGGCGGTCGAGGTTGTAGCCGGAAACGTTCCGCTTCAGCTCCGGGAAGCGCTCGTCGATCTCGTCGGCCTCCTCGTCGAGGATCCGCACGACCTCGGCGTGGATCCTCGGGAGGAGCCCGTCGGCGTCGGGGTCCGCTGACTCGCGGAGCTCCTCGACCGCCACCTCGCCGAACGTCGTCACGGTGCCGTCGGCGAGGACGACCTCCAACTCCTCGACGTAGTGGTCCGTCTTGCCGTACTTCAGCGAGTGCGCGCCGGTGGAGTTGTTGCCGATCGCCCCGCCGACCGCGGACTTGTCGCGCCACGCCGGGTCGGGTGCGAACTTCAGCCCGGCCGGTTCGACCGCGGCGTTGAGGTCGCCCACGTACGCGCCAGCCTGAACGCGGGCGGTCTCCGCGTCGGGGTCCGTCGACAGCACGCCGTCCATCTCGTCGGTCAGGTCGAGGACGACCGCCTCGTTCACGGTCTGGCCGGCGAGCGAGGTACCGCCGCCGCGGGGGAGGACGGGGATCCCCTCCTCGAAGCAGTACTCGTGGACCGCGGCCACGTCCGCGGTCGACTCCGGGATCACGACGCCGATCGGCGTGACCTCGTACGCCGAGGCGTCGGTCGCGTACAGCCGCTTCGAGTAGTCGTCGAACCGCACGTCGCCGTCCACTCGGCGATCGAGCGCGTCGACGAGATCCGGCCGTTCCACCGTCCCGCCGGTGTAGTCGAAGTCCCCGCCGTCTGTCGGGTCCGGCTCCGAGGTGTTCGTCGCCATACGAATCCCTCACGGTCGAATTATGAAAAACCTCCTGCCGTCGGCGCGCGGCGGGAACCCGGGCCGCGGGACCAGCCCGCGCTCACCGTCCGACGCGCGTCGTTCGACAACGAACGCTTAATAGGCGCGCTCGTGACCGTACCGAGTATGAACGCAGCCCCCGAGGAGATCACGTCGCTCGTCGGTCGCGAGGTGTACTCGAGCAACGGCGTCTTCGTCGGCGAAGTCGAGGACATCCAGCTCGATCTGGACGCCCGCGCCGTGACCGGACTCGCGCTCGCCGAACTCAACCACGAGCTGTTCGCCGGGCAGGTGGGCGGCTCGACCGGCGTCATCGTTCCGTACCGCTGGGTCCGCGCCGTCGGCGACGTCGTCCTAATCAACGACGTCATCGAACGATACGACGCCGGCGAGCCCGACGAGGAGGCGCCGGAGGTCGAGGCGCGCTCGGAGGCGCGCTAGGCGCGGCCGGCCGCTCCCAGACCCCCTTGGCTCCCGCTCAGAACGGCAACGCGTCGCGGAGGCTGGCGATCACGCCGCGCTCCTCGCGGCGTGCCTCGTCGAACACCGGGTACAGGGCGTCGAGGAACTCGGTCTCGTTCTCGAACTTCTCTTGCGGCACGCGGTCGAGCGCGTCCGCGAGCGCGAGGGAGCGCCCCTGCGCGTCGTAGGGCACCTCCTGATCGCCCAGCGCGTCGCGGAGCTCCGCGGTCGTCGCGGGGAACGACACGTCCGCCTCGTCGAGCCGGGCGTCGAGCGCGGCGATACCGAACTCGATAGCCTCGGGCTCTTTCGTGTCGCCGCCGCCGGGTGGCCGTGCTGCCATTACGCCGGGGTATTCCCTCCGACGGCTTGAAACCCCTGTTCTCCGCTCACTCCGGCACGGATTCGCTCGGCGGAGCGGCGTCGACGACCGCCAGTTCGACTCCCGTTCCGGAGCGGTCGAAGGCCGCGACAGAGTCGCCGTCGTACGGCGGGACGGCGACGATCACCACGGCCGCGAGGTCGTCGGTGCGCGACACCCCGAGGAACCCGTCCGGGTGCGAGAGGAACCGCGCGCCCCCCTCGCCGGCCGGCGTGCCGAGGTCGACGCCGAACACGGAGTTGACCGAATTCCCGACCGACGGCAGCGTGAAGTGAGTCACCACCGGCGTCTCCGGGTCGAGCCCGATGTCGGCCTCGAACTCGCCGGCCGGCGTCGCGGAGAGCCGGACGTTCACACCGTCTGGGTCCTCGCTCGCGGCGCGCTCGCGGAGTACGGCCAGTAGGTCGCGGGTGACGTAGATCACTGTTCGACCTCCGCTATGGGACGGATTGGCAAAAGGACACGCACGGGTCGTCCCGCTCGGTCGCGTTCAGAACGGCAGCGCGGACGCGAGCGTCTTCGCGTACAGCCCGGGCGCCTTGCGCCGCGAGTCCGAGATGGCGTCCTCGACGGCGACCGCGGCTCGCTCGTGGACGCCGACGCCGTGACCGACGAGCACGCGCTCGGGGTCGAGCCCGGAGAGCGCGCTCGTCGGCGGGGTGAGCCGCAGCATCGGGTGGACGCCGAGGCGCTCGCGGTCGCCGCGGAAGTACGACGCGGACCCGAGCGACTCCGGGACGATCAGCGTCTCGCCGTCGAAGAGCCCGACCTCCTGCCACGGCGGCACCGACGAGTCGCGGATCCGGATCGCCTCGAAGCCGGTGTCCGCGAGCCGCGACCCGAACCGCTCGACCTCGACATCGTGGCCGAGATCCTCGGTGACGCCGGTCATCCACTCGGGGACGTACACCGGGGCGTCGTGGCGGGCGGCGAGTTCGCCGCTGTCGCGCACGTGGCGGTCCAGTCCGACCACGACGCCGGCGACGGAGCCAAGCCCGTCGAGGAGGTCGTCGACACCGGGCGCGTCGACCGGGTCGACGACCCACACGTCGTCCGCGTCCGCCTCCTCGTTCTCGACCGCGAACGCGTGGCTCGCGCGCTCCATCGTCTCGTCGGGGTACGCGATCCAGCCGACGCCGCCGTCGTACCGGTCGATCTCGTGGAGGTCCGGCTCGTCGCCTTTCATGCTCATACCACCCGTTCGACCCGGTCCCTTGTTAAGTCGTCTCTGTTAGTGCGGCGTTCCGACTTCGGGAGGGCGTCGGTCGCTCACTACCGTCCGCTACTCGCCGGGCCACTTGATGGAGCAGCCGCGCGAGGGCCGGTCCGGAATCTCGACGTCCTCACCCGCGAGGACGGCGTCGACTGCGTCGCGGACGTAGAACTCTGTCGGCTCGTCGTCGGGGTTGAGCGCGTCGTCGAGCCGGCCGTGGTAGCGCAGCCGCCACTCGCCGTCCTCGCGGCCGAAGAGGAACGGGTCGGGCGTACAGACGGCGTCGTAGGCGGCCGCGACCTCGCCGGTCTCGTCGCGAAGGTACGCGTCGTACGCGACGGTGCCGTCGGCGACGGCCTCGCGCATCGCCTCGAAGGAGTCCTCCGGGTATGCGTCGGCGTCGTTGGGGTTGATCCCGACGACCGCGAGGTCGTCGTACTCGGCCGCAATCTCGTTCAGCAGGTCGATCTTCGCCTTCGCGTACGGGCAGTGATTACACGTGAACACGACGAGCAGCGCGTCCGTCTCGAAGTCGTCGCGCGCGTGGGTTTCGCCGTCCGCGCCGGGCAGTTCGAAGTCGGGCGCGGCGTCGTCGCGGTCGAGTTCCGAGTCGGATTCCATCTGGACCATACGCGGCCGTACGGGCGGACACTGAAAAGGCGTTGCGAGCTACTCTAGGTGTCGAGTCAGGGTTCACGACGGGCCGCACACTCGAGACCGGCGAGTCAATGTCTGATCTGATCTATTAACTACCTAACTCAAGGCTAGTATTTTATATGAATAAAAAAGTATTAATAGGAAATAGTATGAGCGAGACGGAGTCTGAAAAAGTGGTGTCCGTATCGTCGCGCGGGCAAGCCACAATCCCGAAGGAGTTCCGTGAGGAGTTGGGTATCGACACGCCCGGCCGTGTGAAGCTCATTCGTACTGAAGAGGGCGACATCGTCGTCCGCCCCATCCGCTCGGTTACAGACCTGCGTGGGGTTTTGGAAGGAAAACCGATGAGCAGGGGCGCTCAGCAACGGAGCGCCTCCAAGAGGAACGTACAGCGGACAAAGCCAGTGAAGAAGAGTTGCGACAGCGCTACGCCGGTGACGACGAGGCTGACGAACGACGGACTGCGCTGAGATACGATCGTCTTCGACGCTGAACCACTAATCGCGTATTTTTGTAACGAACAAGGGAGCGACACCGTCGAGACGTACGTTGACGCCATTGAACGCGCAGCAGACGGTTACATCTCGGCGATCAATCTTGCCGAGTCCACTATATCGTGCGGGCAATCGACGGCGAGGACCGGGCTGATGCCGTCGTCGACGTCCTCGAGGAAAGTGGCATCCGTCGCATCGACACCGAACAGACATGGGCGCGAGCAGCCGACTTCAAATTCCGCTACTCGCCAGCACTCGATGATGCTTTTGCGCTCGGGACAGCAGCCCACGTCAGCGGGGTGCTGTTGGTCGGTGCCGACGACGGCTACGACGATGTCACCGATGTTCCGATCACTCGGTTCCGGACTGAACCAGCTTGACTTCCTCCACGACTCTTGTGGGCTCTCTCCTCTGTTCTCTGTAAGGTCGGTCAGAACCCGGGCCACCGACAAGGCCACCCATTTGGGGGTGGTTGGTGACGGCAGACTAGCTGTGACCCGCTTTCCCTTCTTGGCCGCGACCGGACCCGCCGCTCAGTACTCGATCGCCGCGGAGTAACGATTCAGAACGGCCACGAGCCCGGCACCGACGAGCGCCGCCAGCGCGAACCGCGGGGCGGCCGCCCGCCACGACTCGCCGCTCTCGGCCAGCCGGGCGGACACCTCCACGAGCGGCGCGCGCAGCGCCCCGACGATCAGGCTCACGAGGAAGGCGAGCGTCGCGGCCCGCGCCCGGGCCAGCGCGTATCGGACGGCGTGGGCGATCGTGAAGAGCCCGCCGACGCCGCCGAGCAGGAACGCCGCCACCGGCGGCAGCGTCTCGACGAGCGCGTCTCCCCCGTTTCCGAGCGCGAGCGCGCCCGCGCCGTCGACGAATCGAGACACGACGCCGGACATGTACTCGTACTGGCCGAGGACGATAAGCAGCAGCGAGCCGGAGATCCCCGGCAGCACCATCGCGCTGACGGCGAGGCCGCCCGCGACGAAGACGAGCGGGAGCGGGCTGCCGAGCGCGGTCGCGGCGACACCGGACGCGAGGAAGGCGAGCGTGAAGCCGGCGACCGCGGCGGCTTTCCGGCGCGGCGTCGCGAGGTCGACGTCGCCGAGCAGCACCGCGGCGCTCGCTGCGATCAGCCCGAAAAAGAAGCCGTACGTCGCCACCGGCTGGGTCGCGAGCAGGCGGTTCACCGCGCTCAACACGGCCACGACCGCGGTGCCGATCCCACCGCCCAACACGAGCAGGAACGCGCCGTCGACCTCGCGGAACGCGGCCCGCGCGTCGGCGCGGCCGCTCGGTCGAACGCCGCCGAGCACGCGGCGCGCGCGGTCGGAGTCGACGGCTGTGACCGCTCCGATCAGGCGCTCGTAGATACCGACGATCAGCGCGATGGTGCCGCCGGAGACGCCCGGCACGGCGTCGGCGCTCCCCATCGCGATGCCCTTCAGGTAGATCGTCGCCCACTCGCGGAGGTCGGCCATCTGCTCTGGAGAAGCGCAGCCGCGGTAATGAAGGGCGGGGAATCAGGCCGCGTCGCCCGTGGCCGAGAAAACTGGCAGCCCGGCGCGGGGACGAGGGATGCGGTCAGTTCGGCGCGGTCGCCGCTGTCGCCGTCGTCGCGGCCGGCTCGGCACCGATCAGCGAGCCCGCGTCGGTCGAGTTCGTCGAGTTCCCGTCGTCGCTTCCACTCTCGTCATCGACGGGGCACTCGGGGTCGCCGCTCGGGCAGTCGATGACCTCCTCTTCGAGTTCGACCGTCGCCGCCGCGTCGTCGACACCGACGACCTGACCCTCGGTCACCTCGACCTGGCCGACGTGCTGAGTGGTGTACAGGTCGTCACCGGTCGTCCGCTCCGTGGTGATGTTGTACGGCCCGGTCGCGCGGACGCTCGTGTTCGTGTACCCGTTCTCGGGGCCGAACTCGTCGTAGCCCGTCGTCGAGTACGGGAGCGTGAGCTCGAAGGTCCCGTCGTCGTCCGCGGTGGCGTACTGCGTGTACTCGAAGGTCTGCCCGTTCGGCTTGCGGAGCTCGACGGTCGCTTCGACCTCCTGACCGGGAGCAGCGCCCGAGCCCTCGACGGTCGCGCCCGGAACCCGCTCGAACGTCTTGACGAAGTCGTCGCCGAACGCGCCGAACAGCGACTCGCCGAACGTCGCCTGGAGGTCGACGCCGAACCGCTGGGCGAGGATCTGCGCCTGCTGGGCGTACGGCGACCGACCGGGGGCCTGCGTGGCATGGACCAACCGGTAGTGTTCGAGCGCGTCGACGCGCTCGGAGGGGACGCCCATGACGCCGCCGACCTGCGCGGAGCCGTCCTCCTCGACGTACGACCGCGCCGCGGAGAGGTTGTCGAACCGCTGGACCGGCTGTCCCTCGCTCGGCAGGACCTTGATGTCGACCTGCTCGCCCTCGGCCGTCTGTGCCGTCTGCGGCTCCCAGTCGACGACGACCGGCTGCGGCTCGACCGCGCTCCCGTAGTGCTGGTAGAGCCGGATCATCTGGCTCTCGTGGTAGCGCTGGGTGCGGGTCTGGAGCGCGGCCCGGAGCCCGCCCTGCTGGCCGTTCTGGCCCTCCACGCGCTGGTAGAGCAGCTCGTTGAAGTCGCGCACCGTCTCGTTGCCGCTGTAGAACGTGACCGGCGCGTTGAACTTGGAGTTCGGCGACGCCATCTGCCAGTCGACCATCACGTAGCGGGTGTCGTTGCCCTCGGTGCTCTGGCTCGCGAGCACCTCCGCGGCCTCTTCCTCGCTCGGCGCGAGCAGGTAGTCCGCGGCTTCGCCCGCGTTCTGCTGGAACGGATTGGCGTTCGGGATGCGCTCGGCGCGCGTGGTGATCCAGTGGCCGTAGTCCCACCACGACTGGACGCCGTACGCGCCCTCGGGGTACTCGAAGTCGCCGTCTGCGGGCCGCTCGTAGGTACCGTACAGCTCCATCGGGTTGTCCGCGCCCTCGAGTTCACCTGGTTGGGGCGTCTCGTCGTTCATCCACTGGAGGCTCTCGTCCCACTGGACGACGCTGCCAGGCCCGCTGGAGTTGCCCGCCTGCCAGACCGGGGTGGCGACGCCGACGAGCGGGACGAGGAGGACCGCGAGGACGGCGGCGACGGTGAGCACCTGCCACCCCTCGATATCGCGGAGCGCGGCGAGCGAGGTGAGATCGATGGCGTCGAGCGCCACCTGGAGGAAGTATGCCGTCCCGACCGCAACGACGACGGCGAGGTAGTAGTTGAAGCGGCCTTGGGTGAACGCGGCGCTCCCGATGAACGCCGCCCACACGACGAAGAACAACTCCTCAGCGTCGTACTCAACGAGCAGTGTTGCGCCGACGAGGAACCCGGCGGCAATGAGTAGGCCGACCACCTGCCAGTCGACGCCAACGAGCCCGCCGATCGCACTGTACGCCTGCGGGACCGCGTAGACGGTACCGATGACGGCGAGTGCGGTCGGGATGTAGAGGGTGTGGTTGATGTCGTCAGACCGGTACAGTGGGCGTGCGAGGATGTAGAGGACCGCCGCGAGCGCGAGGAAGAAAGCGAGCCCGTACTGCCCGAGGACGAAGTCGGCGAAGGAAGCCCCTTGGAGTGGGGGCTGGGCCTCGCCGATGGTGCGGGCATTCGCGGTCGCAGAGAAGCCGACGGTGCTGAGCAGTCGCCCGGTCAGAACGGACCACAGTGACGGAATTGCGACCCAAATAGAAACCGCTGAAGCAAGAATTAATCCCACGACGGCCGCGGGGTAAGTGTCACTATCGAGTTCGTTCGACTCCCACTGGCGAGCCAACCATGCGAGAAAGATTGAGCCGAGTGCGACACCTAGCGGAAGAATGATCTGAAGATACGAGTATTCACTCACCGCAAAGCGGAAGGTGTCAAGCGGGATCACTTGCATCAGGCCGGCGACAATCATTGCGACCGCGCCCGCAAACGCTACCGGCTCGGGGCTTTTGCCGTGGTAGGTGTCGCTCGTGAGTTTGACCGCGAGGAAAATGCCCGTGAATCCGACCATCAGTATGCCGGGCTGCCACGTCCACATGTACAGACCGAGGGCGACGCCCGCTGCGGCGGCGTAGGCGACAGGGCGACGGAGTGCCTCCCAGTCTTGGTCGGCGACGAGTTCCCACACCGGTTTCTCACGTTCGGCGACGCCGAGCGCGACGAGGAACGCGAGGACCGCTGTACTCTGGAAGAGGACCTCTGCCGCACTGTGATCGGGGAACCCGACGAGCGTGTAGCGGAGGAAGGTCCCCGAGAACAGCGCCAGCGTCGCCGCGCCGACGAGCGCGGGCACGCGGTCGACGAACCGCTGCGCGATGAAGTACGTCGGCACGGCAACGAGTGCGCCAGTGATAGGAGCCATGACGAGCATGACCTCCTCGGTGCTGCCCATGATCGGTCGGGCGATCCAGATGCCAACGGCCATGATGTGGTCCCATAGCGTCCCGAACTGGCCGGCGTTGGTCCCGACTGGGAAGCCCGTCCACACGTCGTACGGGAGCGTGCTCGGCCAGTTTTCGAGAAGGTAACTCGTCGTACGGAAGTGATACCACGCGTCGTTGCCGCGGAAGTACACCTCACCGTTCCGGATGAAGTTCTCGTACGAGCGCAGTCGCGTCCACAGCATGAACGCGACCACCCCGAGGAGGACGGGAACGGGGTACCACCGCGTGAGGAGATCGGACGGGGACGCGTCCGATTTATCGGGCGGATCGTTCGAATCGCTCATTACCGCATGGAACTGGCAAAACGCGCATAAGGCTTGTCATATACCCGCGCCCGCTGGACGTTCTCGGGGGTACCCGCACGCGAATTGGCACCCGCCTGCGACGCGAGGCGGAACCCCTAAGCGCGCGGGTCGAAAGCGTGTCGGTGTGAAGCTCTCGGTCGTCGTCTGTACGTACACGCTCGACATGTACGAGCACTTCTGTGAGGCCGCAGACAGCGTCCTCGCGCAGACCCACGACGACGTCGAGCTCGTCGTGGTCGTCGACGGGGTACCCGAGGTGTACGAGCGCGTCGCTGAGGATTACGGCTACCGCGAGGACACGGTAATCGAGTGTAACGACGAGAACGTGGGTTTATTAACGAGTCGGAATCGGGGCGCGGAGCTGGCGACTGGGGATGTAGTCGCGTTCATCGATGACGACGCGGTCGCGGACGAGGCGTGGGCCGAGCGGCTGGTTCGGGCGTACGATGAGGAAGACGCGATCGCAGCGGGCGGGAAGATGATACCCGAGTGGGTCGCTGGGAAGCCCGCGTATCTTCCCGAGGAGTTCTACTGGCTGATCGGGGTGACGCACAAGGGATTCGCGGACGGATCGGGCGAGGTGCGAAACACCTTCGGATCGAACATCTCGTTCCGGGCGGACGTGTTCGAGGACTTAGGCGGGTTCGATGTCGACATCGGCGGGCGGAAGGGCGACAAGAACCTCCAAGGCGGCGAGACGGAGCTATGTGCACGAATGCACGAGAAGTACGGACAGGGTGTGTGGTACGACCCCGAGGCGGAGGTGGCGCACAAGGTGTTCGAGTACCGGACGGAGTTTCGGTGGTTGGTTGATCGGGCGTTCTGGCAAGGGTACTCGAAGCGGGCGATGGAGTCGATGGTTAATGACGGGCAGGCTAGTGAGGAGGCGTTCCTCAAGCGACTGGCGATGGAATTCGTTCCCGATCGTCTCGCGACGCTCATACGGAACCCATCCATCCCGGAAATGATCCAGTTGATCACGCTGGTCGTGTTCACTGCGTTAGTGGGTGTGGGCTACCTGTACGGTTACACGCGCTACTGAATGGACAGCGATAAACTCTCGTCGGTTGAACCACGCTTTATGACAGACAGTGGTGTCTGCGTCGTAACGCATCCGCTGAGTGCCGCCGGGGAGAACGCGACGCGGACCCTTCTAAATGTTCTCGCGGAACTCGGACCGGTATCACTGGTGACTGCGGACCTCCCGGCTGATTCCACAATCCGCGAGGACCGAGAAGTCGTAGAACTGACCCAGAAGGAAACAGGCGATAGCGTCCCGGTCGCAGCCGTGCGATTCATCCTGAACCAGCTGCGGATGTGCGTCGCTATCGGCAGGCGCCCCGAGGAGACGATCCTGTTCTTCGGCGCGACCGCGTATCTCCTCCCGATTCTGTTCTCGCGTTCGATCGGTAAGACGGTATTTGTCGAACCGAGAGGTGACGTACCGCTAACCTTGCGACTTACATGGGAACAGCGGATGCCGGACGCCTTCGCCGCAGCGCTCGCCGGAAGTGTTCGCTTGCTCGAGCGGATTGGATTCCTGACCGCCCACACCGTGGTCACATACACGCCGAACATGGCTCGGGAATTAGGTCTCGATCCCGATTCTCCGAGGGTGTACGCCCACGGTGCTAGGTACGTTGACACAGAAGCCTTCCGACCGGAGATTCCGTTCGAGGAGCGTGACACCGTCGTCGGATTTGTGGGTCGACTCGACGAGGAGAAGGGGATACGAGAGCTCGCAGCGGTCGCGAGTCGGCTCCCCGACGGACTCACCTTTCGTTTCGTTGGTGACGGGCCGCTCCACGAGTGGTTAGAGTCGGAGTTGACTGAGGAGATCGAGGACGGGACGGTCGAACTGGCGGGATGGGTCGACCACGATGATGTGCCTGCGGAACTCACCCGCATGAAGCTGCTCGTGATGCCGTCGCAACCAACGGAGGGACTTCCGACGACAATTCTGGAGGCGATGGCCTGTGGGACGCCGGTCTACGCCACGCCTGTCTCGGGGGTTCCCGATGTTGTCCTGGACGACGAGACCGGATTTACGATGCGTGAGGACGACCATGAGGAGATGGCTCGACGCGTCGTTTCAGCCCTTGAGAGCAAGGAATTAAACGAGATGAGCCGTCGATGTCGAGAACTCATCGAGACGGAATACAGCTTTGACGCGGCAGTGCGGAGGTATCAGCGTCTCCTCAAGAAGGAAAGCTAGCGAGCGTCCATCGGTTTCCCAGCCGTTCGACGACTGATCCGTCGGGGATATCGATAGACCGTTCGAATTATGAACGCCAAAAGGCTAGTTATCGAGAGATGATTGAGTTTAACAATGAACGGATCGGCAGTGATCAACGACCATACATCGTCGCCGAGGCTGGCGTCAACTTCCGCGATGACATTGAGCTCGGGAAGGCCTTCGTTGAGGAAGCGGCCGCCGCGGGAGCTGATGCCGTCAAGTTCCAGACGCACGTTCCCGTGGCCGAGATGGTCGAGTCGGAGATGGACGACCTCGGGATGTCCGACCTGTACGATCGGATGGGTGTTTACGAGCTCTCTCTGGAGGAGCATCGAGAGTTGAAACGCCACTGCGAGGAACACGATGTCACCTTTCTCTCGACCCCGTTCTCACCGGCAGCCGTCGAGCGCCTCGAGGAAGTTGGTGTGGGCGCCTATAAGGTCGGTTCTGGCGAACTAACCAATCATCATCTCCTCCGGACTATCGCTGAGACAGGCAAGCCGATGATCGTCTCCACTGGCATGCACGACATGGAGACTGTTCGGGAGACGGCTGCACTCCTCAACGAACACGCTTCAGAGTTCATGTTCCTCTACTGCGTCTCAGAGTATCCCACTGAGCCGTCGGACTTCAATCTCGGCCTCATTGAGCGGATGGGTGCAGAGTTCGACGTTCCGGTTGGGTTCTCGGATCATTCGACCGGCGTCGAGGCCGCCGCGATCGCGATGGCGCGCGGGGCCGCCCTCGTCGAGAAGCACTTCACGATTGATCGGCGTTTGCCTGGAGGTGATCAAGAGGTGTCGATCGAGCCCGAAGAACTCGAGAAGTTGGCCGAGTACGCGACTCTCTGCCACGAGACGATGGCCGATGAGAAGGAAGTCCGGGACGACGAATCCGCGATCGCCGAATGGGCTCGACACAGCGTGGTTACGGCGAATGACGTGACGGCCGGAGAAACGCTCACGACCGAGAAGCTGACGACGAAACGCCCCGGAACCGGAATTCCTGCGACAGAGTTTGAAAATGTCGTCGGAAGTGTTGTAACACGCGACATGAAAGCGGACACGACGGTACGGGAGACGGATCTGGAATAATCTGTTCATCGCGTCATACCCAAGTTCACGCACCACGGAACCAGTGAATTTATTCAGCCGATGAACCCTACCTCTAGCTATGCGAAAGATCTGCTTCCCCGTGACCACCCGAGGGAACTACGGAAAATTCAAGCCGGTGATGCGGGCTGTGAAGGCCCACCCTGAGTTGGAACTTCAGCTCATCGTGGCCGGTGGTGCGCTCCTACACAAATACGGGAACTTCGTCGAAGACGGTTATCTGGGCGAGTTCGAGGTGGACAAGAAGATCTACTTCCTTTTGGAAGGGGAGAATCCGATTACGATGGCGAAGTCGACTGGAATCGCGTTGACCGAGTTCACGTCTGCCTTCGAGAATCTCGATCCGGACGTCGTCATGACGATCGCCGATCGGTTCGAGGAGCTCGCTATCGGGACGGCCGCTGCCTTCCAGAACATCCCGTTGGCACACATCGAAGGGGGAGAGGTGTCCGGATCGGTCGACGAGAGCATTCGACACGCGATAACGAAGATGTCTCACCTCCACTTCCCGTCGACTGAGCGTGCCGCGGAACGTGTTCGCAAGCTGGGCGAGCGGCCGGAGAGTATCTTCAACGTGGGAACACCGAGCCTCGACGTAATATCGAACCTCGATTTAGACGACATTGAAACCGTGGAGTCGGATCTTCGTGATAAGGGCGTCGGCGCTGATATTCGCTTGAGTGACGACTACCTACTGGTCATACAGCATCCGATCACAACCGAGTACGATCAAAACCGGCGGTATATCGACGAAACGATCAAGGCAATCGATGAGCTCAATCGACCGACGGTCTGGCTCTGGCCCAACATGGATGCGGGATCCGACGCAGTCTCGAAAGGAATTCGGGTCTATCGGGAGCAAAACGATCAGGACTTCATCCGCTTTTTCACGAGCCTTCCGTTGGAACAGTACGCAGTCCTTCTGAACAATGCTTCCTGTATCGTCGGGAATTCAAGCAGCGGAATTCGCGAGTCAGCCTATCTCGGGGTACCCTCCGTTAACATCGGAAATCGACAAAACGGTCGTCAGCGGGCTGATAACGTTGTGGATGTCCCCCACGACGCGGACGCTATCAAAGAAGCTATCGGAAGCCAGATGAGCCACGAACCGTATGAATCCAGCGACATCTACGGCGATGGAAACTCTGGAGAGTGGATCGCGGATGTCATCGCCGAATTCGAGTTCAACATCCAAAAACAGATCTCGTATTGAGAGAGTGAGGCAGGGACCTCCCGGGTGAGGACACGCCATCTAAACCGAGCCCAAGAGGAACTTCGATGGTCTCAGGCAACTCGATACATCACGATTTTACCTCTCATCATCGACGTATTCCATGATCTGTTCAGCCAGCCAGAAGTCGAACTCGGTGTCAATATCGATCGAACGGCGTTCGGACATCTCGAAGAGTTCGACGGTTCCACTCCGGAGATTTCTCTGTGTTAAGAACAGATCCGTGTCCACGACGTAAATCGCGCCGTTCTCGACGTACTCCGAGGATTTATTCTGTCTCCGACTGACATCGCTGGTGTAGTTTAGTTGCTTGGCGCCCTCTGACTTTGGTTGCCACCGGTAGCTATGGTCCTCGAAAGTCGAAATGACGGTCGTGACATCGGAAGTCCGGTGGCGCTCCACAGCACGATCGATGTGGTTCGCGTTTCGAAGTGGTGAGGTCGGTTGGAGGAGAACGATCGCCGAACACGTATAATTCTCCTCGTCCTCAAGATACGAGATCGCGTGCTCGACGACCGGCGCCATCGATGCCCCGTCTGTCGCGAGTTCGTCTGGCCGGAGGAACGGTGCCTCGGCACCACACTCCCGAGCTACTCGTCTGATCTCCGGATCGTCAGTCGTCACGATTGTTCGATCCAACTTGTCGGCGTTCTCCGCGGCCGCGATGGTGTGAGCGATGAGTGGCTGTCCCGCGAGCGTCCGAACGTTCTTTCGCTCGACTCCCTTCGAGCCGCCGCGGGCGGGAATTATCCCTAGATACTCCGTCTCCGTCATTATGTCTGTGAGATTTTTCCACTGCTATAGTCGTAGGGGATTTCGGTCCGTCTGAAACCCGATGTCCGCTCGCGGACGGCTTTCACGGGATAAACACCATCAGAGCAGCGCGCGGAAGTATGGGTAATCGGAGAGGATAGAGACAGTCTTCTGTCGGACCGTGGACGATAGTATAAGCAGTGCGATCGAGTAGACGCCTGCGGCCAGAAGAACGAGGACGACCGTCTCGATCCGCCCCGAGTCGAGGACTGGGGATAGCCCGAACACGGCAAGAACCATGATCGAACTGGCGACGACTTGGAGTCCGATCTCCCGGTACGGGACCCGGATCGGTATAATCTGGTTGACCCAGTAGTACCCGAATAAGAGACCGATGGTCGCCGAACTTGTAGTTCCGATAGCTGCCCCGTACCAGCCGAATAGGGGAATTAGCGTGAAATTCAGGGCGACGTTTGAGGCCACCGCCACGGCGTTGATCCGAAAACCGATATCAGGTCGGTCGATCGCGTTTATCGTGTTTTTGAACAGCCCGTTATACGCGTTCGTGAGCCTGGCGATGACCAAGAGGACGAGGATCAAAGCCCCCTGACCATACTCGGGACCATAGATCTCGAGGACTCGAGGACCGACTGTTAGCGCCCCTGCCAATCCGGGGATCATGAATATGCCCGCGAACGAGAGCCCCTCAGTGCAAAGCTCGCTGATCTCATCGTAGCGATTGTCGGTACTTAGTTCACTGAATGTCGGGAACAGCGTAGTTCCGATAGACGAGCTGACGACCGAGAGGGCTGAAGCCATCGTCCAGGCGGCCTGATAGATGCCGATCAGGGTCGAACTCACGAACAGCGCCAGAATGACTGTGTCGAGCCAGTTGAACGCTTTGACTGACAGCTGTCCCAACCAAGAGTATCTCGCATACTCGAAGAGCCGCCTGAAGTGTTCTCTGCTCGGCCAAGTGGGACGTACCGAGTTGATAGTGACTGCGAACGCTGTAGCGACCAGAAACGAGAGCGAGTGGCCCCAGAGTAGTCCCGAGACTCCCAGTCCCAAGAGGAGGGTCAGCCCAATCTGGAGTCCGGTTCGGACTACCCTTCCAGATGTCCAGATGATACTTGCTTGTGCGACCTTTTTTTGTCCATGAAGAACAGCACTCATGAAGTTCGCAGCGAACGAAAAGAAGACAAGCGTCGCCATCTCGATGCTTACTGGATGACCAACGTACGACTCGACTCTCTGGGGGAAGAGCAATATACAGGTGATTACCGAAAGAGCGATAACCGTGTTTAACAGGGCACCCGCCGACAATATCTCGCCTTGGTCGACCTGTTCACTCACGCGCTTATTGACTGCGGAATCAACCGCTGACGCCGGCAAATACACCCAATACAGAACTCCTACCGCCACCGAGTAAGCTCCTAGTGTCTCTGGCCCGAGATAGGAAGCGATGTAGAATGTCGCCACGAACCCGACCAGTGTACTGAACTGGCCTGATGTAAAAACGACAATGGAAGTTTTTGCTAGTCGCATCGATGAGACTCTATGATATAACCGTATAATATCTCATTTTGAGACGGAGAATAGAATCTTTTCATTTTGATTGAAGTGTCGTAGAGCGATCTAGAGAGTAAGGTTGATTTTGATACACTACATACATGTTGTATTACAGGATAAAGCTCTGTTGGGATCATTGTTCTCACAAATAGAAAGTCATAATATCAGTATTGGTATAGAATCCATTCATTCATTATCGAAATCACCAATTGAAGATGTTAAAACCATTTTGGAAATACTATGATCTCGGTATGTAAACAGTTCTGTGATTTATATCCGTCAAATTTATATATGCGATTGGGAATTCGTATTTATGACGCTCACTGATTTTCTTCGGAAGTATATTAATAAGTCTCAGCGAGACGGGATCCCTAACGCAGCACGAGGAGCTGTTGTTGAAGCGACCTCAAAGACAGTTCTTCGACGAATTATTGATTGGCAATCTGAACCAATATGGTCAGATGATTGGGATATATGTTTGGTTCTTGATAGCTGCCGTTGGGATACCTGGAAGACAGTTGATGGACGAGGACGGCCTGCTTGGTCAGTTGGCGGATCTAGTCTTGAATGGCTAGAGAGAACGTTTGCTGAAGAATACGAGGAACAGATGGCCCGAACAGGGTATGTTACAGCAAACCCCAATACTGATAGAACGGATTTATTGGATGGGCGGTTAGCGTATATAGACGAGTTATGGCGTGATCGATGGGATGTTGAAGAACAAAAAACGGTCACTCCGGTTGATGTTACGGATCGAGCAATTTGGGCATGGTTGCAGCGCGAACAGCTTGGTTTCGACCAGCTGATTGTTCACTACATGCAACCACACGCTCCATTTCGGTCACTCGGTGAGCGTGGTGGTTGGGGTCCTCAGAATACAGGATACGAGAGTATCTGGAATCTACTTCGAGACGGTGAAATTAGTCAAGAAACGCTAACAGAGGCATACGCTGACAACCTTGTGTGGGTTCTTGAAGAAGTAGAGCGCTGGGAAGAAAAAACTGGAGGGGATCTACTTGTGACCTCTGATCACGGGAATGCGATGGGTGAACTGGGAGAGTGGGGACACAAGCAAAAGAATACAGGAAATCCAGTAGTACGGCGGGTTCCTTGGCTTAATATTGAAGGCACAGGAAAAGATGTAGACTCTGAATCGGTCGATCCACCGGGAGATCCACCGGTAACGAATCAGAACATGTCTGTTGCAGTTGAGGAACGACTGCGTGGATTCGGCTACCTCTGACTTGAGGTATCTACGTCCGTCTATCAGAGTACATCGATTGGCTCCGCAATCGACGTAAAAAGACGACGTA
This sequence comes from Halorubrum sp. SD690R, assembly GCF_005435035.1. Taxonomy (NCBI): domain Archaea; kingdom Methanobacteriati; phylum Methanobacteriota; class Halobacteria; order Halobacteriales; family Haloferacaceae; genus Halorubrum; species Halorubrum sp. SD690R. The sequence continues at coordinate 120,797 of NZ_SGTV01000004.1, forward strand.
TTCCCGGCTGAAATTACATCGCGAGTAATCGATAGTTGCCGTGAACAGGATCTTCCGGAAGTGACTGTCGATCGAGCGGTTTAAACTTCACATCACTGGAGTGGATACTTGCTACTTTCAGATCATATCCGACAGTAGTAAGTAGGTCGATCAGTTCCTCCTGAGTTCCGCCCATATTACTGATATATTCTGGGTGCACTTCGACAAGTAATTCCGGCATCATCTGATTGAGTAACGTCTTCGCACCACGTAACGCCTTCAGTTCGGCCCCCTCAATATCGATCTTCATCACTGTTGGAGGGTTATTACTGGAGATATACGAGTCCAATCGTATGGTTTGGGCGTCATCGGTGTCTGATACGTAGACGTTGTTAATGACCTGTCGGTCACCTACGTTTCTCCGTAGTATTTCGAATGTTTCGGAGTTTGCCTCAAAGCTATGTATATTTAGATTATTAACTCCACATTTTTCAGCAAAGATTGAAAAAATACCCCATCTTGCCCCGACATTATAAAATACATCGTCTTCTGAGAGACGTTCGTACAACCTTCGTAACAGCAGGGGCTCGTACATCTCTCCAGTTGCGTAGTCATATGCTCGGCCCCAGTCAGGATCGACCTCCAGTTCAATATCACCGGCTGGTGTAGTAGTGGTTATGGACCTGTCGTCTTTGTACAGGAAGTAGGCCTTCGTCAGCAGAGTTCTTCGTCTCCAGTCGTAATAGTCTCGAACAGTATCAAACGTAGCAGACGCAATACTCTTCGCGCTCTTCGGTATCATCTGGACTCAGTTCGTGTGGTGGAACAATTAACCATTTCGGTGAGTCCCTTTTGGTGTCTATATCACTTCGAACTCGTTGATGATATAGTTCCTTTTAATTATTGTATTGAGAAACAATTCTCAGTATCTACGTGAATTGTTCACCTCATTAGTGGGACCGAGCCAAGTACGTATTTTTCGCAGATTGAGACTCAAATACCGAGTTGTTTGCTCTTTGATTACTGTTTTCGAGTTTCGGCCAGCGATTCGAGATATTGGAACGCCGTCCTATTCCCTGCCGGAAGGAGAGAGACTAATAGCAAACCAATAACAGGTGTCTCCACCATTCCATCACGGAGAAGATCTAAGAACACTGACCGCGATCGTGAAGTACGACCGATCCGGAGCAGATGCTTACCGTAGCGGTACTTAGCCATCTGCTCCCGCTCAGAGCGATACTCCTCAAGCTCAGGGAATTCCTCACAGAGTAGGTCGATCTCTCGGAGTTCGTTATCGTACAGCATTTCCGGGTCGCCTGTGGCTGAGTCCTCTCTTCGGCGCTTGTACGCCAGTGCTTTGTCTATCTTCGAAACGTCGTACCGTTTGAACAACCGGACCCACAGGTGGGGATCCTCTCTGACCTCGAGACGTTCGTCGAACGGTTCTGACCGGAAACAGTCGGCTCGGCCAAACACGGTGAGGTGGGGGACGCCGTGACCTTCCCTGAAATATTTCACATAGTGGTGTTCGGGATCGTCTACCGGAAGGGCTGACAGATACGTCACGCTTCCGTCCTCGTCAATCACGTACTCGTCAGCATATACAAGGTCGTATCCTTGATTGAGATGCGTAACTTGTATTTCGACCTTCTCTTCTGCGTAGTAGTCGTCGTCTGAGAGGAATCCGATGAACTCGCCGGTCGCCGCGTCGATACCCGCGTTCCAAGCGGCTGGTAATCCTGCCGGCTCTTGATACTGATAAGTGACCCAGGAGTACTCCTCGCCTAGTTCGCGGAGCCAGTCTAAGCCAGTACTGTCGACGATGACCAGTTCGATGTCGTCGTAGGTTTGGTCTGCAATACTCTGTATAGACTGGCCAATATGTTCTGTCTTAGGTTCGTAAGTCGGGAGTATGATCGACACGCAATCGATGGAGTCCGACCCTATCGAATCGGGTAGAGAGATGTTCGGGCGATCCATAGCGCTATCGTAGACGCCGTATCCTTTCAACTGACCGGTCTTTCACGTGAATCATTTTTCTCCTTAGTTTAACCATCACAGAGAAAACATGATCGAGGACGCAGCACCGTCACGGATCACGATACCCCAAGCGACGGAGACGTTCTTCTACACCGGGATCAACCGCGCTACTGTCGTATGATTTCGGCTCGTACATCCCGTGGTCGACGGCGGAGGTCTCAACCCACGGAACGGTTCGGACGGCTTCGGTCTTTACGTCTTCGGGGTGTCGGTATATCCCTTTCTCGCCGAATGCGTTTGCGTGGTCGGCCGTGATGATTGCCGTCTCCGCGTCGTAATTCTCGAGTAATGTCTCCACGCTGTTGAGAACGTATTTACAGTTCTCTCGGTAAGCGTGCCAAACTTCATCATGGGTCAGCTCCCCGCGGCGTAACCGGGGGAAAATGTCGGTTCCGCCCCCCTCCCCGAACCGATCGAGGTCGATCTTTGATCCGAGGTTAACGGGAATACTCGGGAAGTGCGGTTGCATGTAGTGTACCAACAAGCGCTTCGGAGATTCGTTTCGGCCGATGTCGACTGCTCGATCGGTGAGCGGACCCGGGGGTTGTGTCCCAAGCTCGTCCGACCACGCGTACGTCCAGACCTCGTCGACGGCGTCGAATCCGGACGTATCGACTTGACTCGTGTACGGGTTTCCGGTCACATACGTTGTTTCTGCGAGATAGTTAGCGTATTCCGGAGTGAAGTTTCGCTCCATCCATTGATTTGACTGCGACGCGTTCGACCGTCGCTTCGGCACGTCTTCGGGGATGAAATCAAAGTCGGCAGCACACTCAGCTAACACGTCCGGTCGACATGCATCTAGAATGATACATAGATCCCAGTCGTCCCAAACAGAATATTCAGGGACATTATTGAAGAGGTAATAACTATTGAGTACTCGCTTCCAGAGATCTCTCGAGACGTATCTCGCTGCCTCTCCGGGGTTCTTGATCCCTTTTATTATACGTTCCATCTCTGATGAGACTGAGGAATGGCCATGGTATACAAATATCGGTTGCAATCTTCGTCAGTCGATATCATTTGATGAATTTTTACAATTATATACCATCACATAACCGTTTTACCAATTTAATAGTATAATAAACGTTTTCGGTGCGTCTGTGGCGACACTATCCTTATATCAACGTTCGCTCTCCCCGAATCTATGGCCGGCCATGTTATTTCTGTCCTTGATAGCATCACCCTAGGTTGGAACGATTGTGATCCGTATCGTATATATGTGCGGATATCACTCTAAAACTGATCTATATGGCCGTAGAAGTGAGATTAAAACTTTCACTCACATCTCTTCTGTAATTCCCGAAATATTTCAGAAGTTAGTCAACTATCAGTTATATATTCTTCCGAAGCGTGTGTTCGACTTATCGAAACCATTTTTACTGCGTATATCAACCAGCGAATGTTCAATGCCTGAAGGAGCACCAGTATCGGTTGTCAGTTTTAGTCACCTCGGATACGATTCAGATCAGATCAGCGAAGTGACTTACAACACTGTAAAGAAACTCGCCGATGACGGGCTCTTACGGGCACTATACGTACTGGACACCGAACCTACAGTCAGTCTAGATGAGTGGATGATCGAGACGCCGATTCCAGGCGGAAAAACTCTTCCACGTATAATTTATCTTCTTGATCAACTCGCTCCAATTGATGGTTTTGACCCTCGCCAGGTGATATCAGAAATTTTCGATCGAATAGTAGCCAGTAACATAGGTGGTGGTCAAATTGTACACTTATTCCCAGAGTTCCAACACACCGCTGAGCGTGCTAAACGCGAAGAGCTCACGACGGTGGTGTACGCACGTGGGTGCCATCCTGAAGAAACTCTGAGACTCTATGAAGAAGAGCAATCCCGGTTCGATGCCGACATCGAGGTACCCTATGATTGGTTCCACAGGTATCAGCGAACCTACGACCACGCCGACCACGTCTTTTACCTATGTGACTACGTCAGAGAAACCTTCATCGAACGGGGATTCTCCGAAGACTGCCTATTCAAGGTTGGTCCGCTTACTGTTGATCCGAACGTATATCGTCCCAGTCGCAGTAAATCAACAGAATTCACCGTCCTCGCCGTCTCGAACATGACGCCACTGAAGGGAACTCGATATCTTCTCGATGCTTGGGACCTAATTGATATCGACGAGGCTCAGTTGGTTCTGTGTGGCGGAATAAGCGACGATGTCCAAGCCGAGCTCGGTCCCCGGATCGAACAGGATGCGTCGATCAATCATCTGGGCCACGTTGACGATATCGCTGAGCAGTATCGTCAGGCATCGGTTTTCGTTCATCCATCATTGACCGAGGGGTTCGGAAAGGTCTACCCCGAGGCAATGGCATCGGAGGTACCGGTCATCGCCACGGAGAACGGACCAACCGAGTTCATCGACGATGCCGGATTCATCGTACCGATCCGGGATCCCAAAGCGATAGCCGAGAAGCTTCGATACCTCCACGATAATCCAGATGAAGCTCAACACATGGGCGAACGGGGACGCACCATCGTTGAGGCGAATTCGTGGGAAGGTTTTTCCCAGCGGGTCTTTGATGGTCATAAGACCATATTAAAAAATTTGCAATAAATCACCGTGTTAATATATTAATATAAAGCCATTATTGTCAATTTTCTTGAAATGAGTAGTTCATAAGTTTTGGCGTTACTATTTAAACTGGAACCGCTCAAGGGACGTGGGCATCGACTAGGGTAGCACTTGATGAAATCTATTTAGGATATAAATAACCAAATTGCATTATATTATAAATTTGTTTCCATGACGGTATTGACAATTTGATCAACTGATTGACCAATGTCTAAAAGTTGGGTGTTTTGAACGATTTCTTCATCAGCGTCTATTGACGAGATTCTTTTCTGAATTTTTTCTTCCAAATCGTCATCGTTTGCAAATTCGACTCCAGAAATTGGTTTCAATTCGTTCAATCCATGATCCCAGTCATCGCTGAGTATAATCGGCGTACCCAGCGCAATACTCTCAACAAATGCTGAGGAAAAATGTGAAACAGCAATATCTGTGTTGTTCAATGCATCACGTATATTGTCGAAATCCACAATATACTGATCCCATCCATGTTCGCGGTACCAATCACCGTTTTCAACTGGATGAAGCTTAATCGCAAGTGTCCATCTGTTGTCGTTACAGGCTTGAACGAGACTCTCAACGAGTTCTGTATATAATTGATTTCGTTCCGCTGAGTGAGTAGTTACCTGAGACCCTCCGAGAAATAGTACATCTAAATCGGAGGTTATCGACTCTTTCGATTTGGATAGATGGTCATGCCATGGACTTCCAGTTACTTTGATTCTCGTATCTGGATGGGCCAACTGCTCAAAATTTTGAACCCACGCTTCACCCCACACGAAGATCGTGGCCGGAAAGAGCGTTGTAGCGGCCCATTCGTCCTTCTCCGGACTTCGCTGAACGCCGTGCTGGTATACATACAAGTGCTCCGGAGATGTGGCACGTACCTGGTACGGCATCAAAGAGTACGTATGGACGGTCGGATCGTCCTCCATCAACTGCTCCAATGACGAAAATTTTAGATATTCCAGAAATGTCGAGTTGAACGCGTATGTCAGTGATGAATCTTGGAATTCACCTGATGTGATTCGCCTGAGCCGGTAGATCGAAACGATAGATCGAACAATATGGCCAAAAAGATCGGACAAATGGACAAACCGGAGCAGTTGGGTAAACGATTCTGTTCGGAATCCCTTCGCTCGCCACTCGTCCATTCGATCGGCAGCACTAGGGGAACATAGGAACATTACGTCTTCACCTTCGTCGAGGAGCCGTTTTCCGATCTCCTCGAACGTGTGGGTGCGATATGCGTAAGTTGAAGTCATGACGAACACGTGATCTGGCGGCGTGGCGGAAGACAATTCAGTCCGACTGAGTCTCCGTTCGATATGATATACCGTCCGTTTGAAGATAGTGTACACGATAATCAGAGGCGCGAAGACTACCGAGAAAATGAACGGAACTTCATCTTTCTCTGCGATCGTCTGCTCTCTTCCTTTAGTGGAAACGTCGAGAGCTCGCAGCCCGGCGTACGCGGTGGGATTTTCGTCGAGATATCTTCGGACGCGCTCGATGTCCATACACTGACTCCTGTCGCGTTTCGCAGTAATAAAGCTCTGGAAGAGGAAGCGATCCTCGGTGTCGCAATTAGGCGGCTATCACATCTATCCACTCAGGAAAGACCAAGGTCCGAGACGGGTGGACGATCGAACGCACGGAAATAAATTCGGGTGACCACCGTCGAGGAAGGCTGTTCGGCGAGTCAGCATCGGATGAAGTGATACAATCAAAACCAAAGAGCGCGAAGCTGGGATGGCCAAAAGACGCCCTAATGGGTTGAAACCGGAACCGACAAACGAACTCTGATCGAATGACAGTCCATGCAGGTTCTGGTCACAGGTGGTGCAGGGTTCATTGGGTCGAATCTCGCCGAGCGTCTCCTTGCAGGCGGCCATCGCGTCGCCGTGCTTGACAATCTCGATCCCTACTACGACCTCGATATAAAACGCCGCAATCTCAGTACTTGTCGAGAAGTCGGTGAGGACCGCTTCGAATTCGTCGAAGGTTCGATCACCGACGAGTCACTCGTTGAGGAGGTTGTCGCTAGCCGTGATGTGGATATTATCTTCCACAAGGCCGCGAAGGCGGGCGTCCGTCCGAGCGTCGAACAACCGAAGGAGTACAACGCGAACAACGTCGGTGGACTCCTCACGGTCCTTGAGGCGGCCGCAGATCACGGTGTCGACCGCTTCGTCAACGCCTCTTCTTCCTCGGTGTATGGTGTTCCCGAGTACCTCCCTTACGACGAGGATCACCCGAACCACCCGAAGAGTCCCTATGCCGTGACCAAACTCTCCGCGGAGCACTACTGTAACGTCTACGACGATCTCCACGATCTCCCGACTGTCAACCTCCGCTACTTCACGGTGTACGGTCCACGGATGCGGCCGAATATGGCGATCTCGAACTTCGTCTCGCGGTGTCTCAATGGCGAGCCGCCGATCATCTACGGCGACGGCGAGCAGACGCGTGACTTCACGTTCGTCGACGACGTAGTTGACGCCAACCTCGCGCTCCTGGACACCGATGCGGCCGACGGCGAGACGATGAACATCGGATCCAGCGACAACATCTCGATCCGCGAGCTCGCCGAGTACGTCGTCGAGGAAACCGGTGCCGATGTCGACATCGTCCACGAGGAGGGGAAGGACGCGGACGCGAGACATACACATGCTAATGTCTCGAAGGCGGGCGATCTCATCGACTACGAACCCAGCGTGGACATCCGCCAAGGCGTCTCGGCGTTCATCGACTGGTACCGCGAGAACCGAGACTGGTACGAACCGCTGGTCCGAAACTGACTGAGCCGAAGGTATTTACTAGCGACCCGCCGACTAGCCGCCAATGAAAGCGATCGTGCTCGCAGCCGGCCAAGGGACTCGTCTCCGACCTCTCACGGACGACAAACCGAAGGGGATGGTCGAGGTCGCGGGGAAACCGATCCTCTCCCATTGCTTCGATCAGCTCGCGGAACTTGGTGCGGGCGAGTTTGTCGTCGTGGTCGGGTATAAAAAGGAAGTCATTATCGACCACTACGGTGACGCCTACGAAGGAATTCCGATCACGTATTCACACCAACGGAATGCGAAGGGTCTCGCACACGCTCTCCTCACGGTCGAAGACCACATCGACGACGACTTTATGCTGATGCTCGGCGACAACATCTTCGACGCAAATCTGGAGGACGTGGTGAAACGCCAGCGCGAGGACCGCGCGGACGCTGCGTTCCTCGTCGAAGAGGTGCCGTGGGAGGAAGCCTCTCGCTACGGGGTCTGCGATACGAACCAGTACGGCGAGATAACGGATGTCGTCGAGAAGCCGGACGACCCGCCGAGCAACCTCGTGATGACCGGCTTCTACACCTTCACACCCGCAATTTTCCACGCCTGTCACCTGACGCAGCCGTCCGACCGCGGCGAGTACGAACTCTCGGACGCGATAGATCTCCTCATCCAGTCCGGCCGCACGATCGACGCCATCGGTCTCGACGGCTGGCGTATCGACATCGGGTATCCCGAAGACCGCGACGAAGCGGAACGTCGTCTCACGGGGGGCGAAGAAAATGCGGATAACTCTACTGAGGAAGCGACTGTCGACTCCTGAGGACCGATCGAGCCTCTTGCTGCCGGTTCGGTGTGTCAGGTCAGCGAGTCCGCGGTGACTCACAGTCGATTAAATGGTTTTGCCGAGCGTCACTCCTGCAATAACCGTGAAACCGACCGCCGTATGTTCTCTTTACGTTCCCACCCCAACTCTTCATGAGCACCGGACGTATCCACCCCGAACTCCTCCACCATCGTCTCCGCACTTCGCGGATTCTCGACCAACTCGATATCCACGTCGATCCCCTGCTCTTCGCGCGCGACCTCCCGAACGATCTCGGCCACGCGCATCACGCTCAGGTCCTCCTCACTCGCAATTTCGAACGCCTCCGTCCCGGTCACCCCACTTTCAAGCTGCTCCAGTAGTCGCTCCGCGCTCCGGACGTACACGCGCGCCACGTCTTTCACGTGGACGAAGTTCCGGGCCTGCGTGCCGGGCTCGTAGACGGTCAGCGTCTCGCCCGCGAGCGCCCGGTTCACGAAGAAGTTGATCACGGTCGGTTTCCCCACCTCCGTCCCGTCGACGACGTGCTCGCCGTAGAGGTTCGACTTCAGGAAGAGGTGCGCAGGGAACGCGCCGTCGGCGAACGCCTCGATCGACCGCTCGCCGAGCAGCTTCGTCCGCCCGTACCAGTTGAGCGGGTCGCGGGGCTGGTCGGCGGTGATCGGGAACGACTGCGGGTCTCCCAACACCGCCATACTGAACGGGAACGCCAGCGCCGCGCCCGTCTTCCGACAGAACCACGCGACGTTGTTCGTCCCGGTGACGTTCACCTCGTAGGCGAGGTCCGAGTTCTGTTCGCAGTCGTCGACGCCGCTTATCGCCGCGAGGTGACAGACCACGTCCGCGCCCGCGAGCGCGTCCTCCAGTCGGTCGCGGTTCCGAATATCGACGTGGTCGATCTCCACGTCGCCGATCGAATCCACCTGTCCGCGGTACTGGTTGTCGATCGCGACAATCTCCCAGTCGGGATGCGCCTCTTGAAACTCCACGATCACGCGGCTGCCGATGTACCCGGCCGCGCCAGTGACCGCGATCGTCGGCGTCTCGGTTGACCTGCCGCTGCTCTTGCTGTCCGCTTCGGTCTCTGTCGTATCAGTCATACCTGTGTCGCCTCCGTACCGGTCAGTTCGCTCGCGATGTTGCGGATCCCCTCGCGCAGCGTCCACTCCGTCTCGAAGCCCGTCTCGGCCAGGCGGTCGAAGTTCACGTGATAGGAGGGGCCGGGCTGTTCGTCTTCGAGATACGTCACGTCTAGGTCGCGCTCCAGTTCCTCGCGGACGATTTCCGCGATTTCGCTGATGCGGTAGTTCCCCTCGTTCGATCCGACGTTGTACACCCGCTTGGGCCACGCGTCCGGATCCAAGGCGGCGTCGAGGTACGCTCTCGCCGCGTCGCGCACGTGGATGAACGGGCGCCAGTTCGAGCCGTCGCCGTACACCGTCAGCGGCCGGTCGGTGAGCCCGCGGAAGACGAAGTGGTTCACCACGAGGTTGAAGCGGACCCCCGGCGACCACCCGTAGTTCGTGCTCATGCGGAGCGCGGTCGCGTCGAAGTCGTACGCCTCGACCGCCTCGTCGAGCAGGCGCTCGCAGGCGACCTTCGACTCGGCGTACGGGTTGAGCGGGTTCTGCTCGGTCGTCTCGTCGATGTCGCGGCTCGCTGCGCGCCCGTAGTTGTTACACGAGGAGGCGACCACGACGCTGTCGACGTCGAACTTCCCCGCGGCCGTGAGCACGTTCTCGGTGCCGTCGCGGTTGACCGCGAACGTCTCCTCGCGCCGGTCGTGCGTCGACGCGGCGCCGGTGATCGCCGCGAGGTGGATCACGGCGTCGGCGCCGCGGGTCGCACTCTCGACGGCGCCGTACTCCCGCACGTCGCCGCGGCGGAAGTCGAGCCGGTCGCCGACGCAACCGGCGAGATGCGCCGGCGAGCCCGCCGCCAGCGAGTCGAGGACGACGACATCGCTCACGCGGGAATCGTCGAGCAGGCGCGGGACGAGCGCGCTCCCGATGTAGCCGCAGCCGCCGGTGACGAGGACGCGCCGGCCGTCGCCGCGGGCGGCGTCGGTCTCGCCCAACTCACTCATCGGTCAGCACGCCCGGCAGGAACCGGTCCTCGTGGGCCGCGATCCGGTCCCGCTCCTCGACGAGCGTCCCGAGCACGTCGCGGATACCCGCTTCGAGCTCCTGCCGCTGGCCCCCGACCAGGTCGAGGAACCGCTCGTTCTCCATCTCCATCTTGTGTTCCTCGTCCTCTTCGCGCGGGTTCTCGTAGTGCTTCACTTCCGGGTCGAGGTCGAACTCTGCGCCCACCTCGGCGATCGTCTCCGCGAGTTCGACGATGGCGACCGGTCGGGTGACCTGATTGTACACGTCGATCCCGTCATCGCCGGAGTGACCCTCGTCGACGAGTCGGACGAGGCTCTCGACGGCGTCTTCGAGGCTCACCATCGGCTTGCGCTGCTCGCCTTTGCCGTACACCGTGATCGGGTAGCCGGCGACCGCCTGCGCGCAGAACCGGTTCACGACCGTGCCGAAGTAGTAGTCGAAGTCGAACCGCGTCGGGCTCTCGTGCGCCCGCGTCTCTGCGGTCTCGGTGCCGTAGACGATGGCGGTCCGGACCTCGCTCATCGAGAAGTCGAACTGCGATTCCGCGAGCCGCATGTTCGCCGCGTCGAACGACTTCGTCTGGTGGTACCAGCTGCCGCCCATCGCCGGGAACGGGACCTCGTCCGTGCCGCCCTTCCGATCGACCTCCAGCCCGCCCTCAGGAATCGGGAAGTGCGGGGCGCCGTAGATGCCGGTCGTCGTCGTCTCGATGAAGTGGGTGTCCGACAGCCCCGTCTCGTGGAGGCCGTGGAGCAGGTTCAGCGTCATCGAGACGTTGTTGCGCTGGGTGTACAGCGCGCGCTCGCCGTTGATCGACGAGTAGGGCGCGCTGGGCTGGGCGGCCGCGTGGAGCACGGTGTCGGGCTCGTGGGTGTCCAGCAGCTGGAGGACGAAGTCGCGGTCCGCGAGGTCGCCCTCGACCAGGCTGAGGTTCTCGACGCGCCCGAACCGCTCTTCGGGCTCTTCGACCCGCGTCGCCGACACGCTACCCGACTCGGCGACCCAGTCACGCCGCGAGAAGTCGTCGACGCAGACGATCCGTTCGTCGACGCGGTCGGCCAGTCGCAGCGCGGTCGGCCATCCGAGGTACCCGTCGGCACCGGTGAGTAGGACAGTCATCGTTACTCGGTAGTCGAGTAACTACGAGTAAATGCTTTGCGGTTAGGTTCGCTGTCGCGAGAGCGACCGGGGCGAGAGCGACGCGTCCGCGCCGGTCGACGCCGCCCCAGCCGGCGCTCACACTACTCGACGGCGCCTCCGCTCGCGGTCGGGTCGCGTTCGGCGTCTGGGTCCGGATCGGCGGGGACGCTCTCGTGGCGCCACAGCAGGTCGAAGTACTGCCACATGCCCGCCACGAACGACGGGTTCTCCGTCACCGCGGCCTGCCGGTGGTGGTTCGGCACGTCCTCCTGTTCGACCATGAGCAGCCCCTGTCCGGACTCGTACGACAGGCTCGGGTCGACGAAGGTTCCGCGCCACGGAAGTACGCGGTCGCTCACGCGCACCGCGACCGACGGGAACTCCGCGGCGAGCGAATCGCGGATCTCGGCCTGTCGCTCCCGGTTCTCCGCCGAGAGCGAGCCGGGGTTCAACAGTAGCACGTCGATGTCGACGCCGCGGTCGACCGCGTCCCGCATCGCCGGCCGGACCGCGTCGACGTACCCGAAGCTCTTCGAGAGCACGTACACCGCCTCCTCCGCCTCGCTGAACAGCCGCCGCGTCTCGCGCTCGCTCGGCTCCCCCACGTCGACGACGTGGAACAGGTCCTCGGTCGGGCTGAGCTCGTCGACGCCGCGGTCGCGGACCGGTGCGTACTCGTCGACGAACGCTTCCTCGACGGCCGCCACGTCCTCGCGGAACCGCTCGTAGGCGTGCCGGCGGTTCTCGACCGCGCGCTCGGCGATCGCCGCCGGCTCGTGGGGCTCGTACCGCTTCGGACGGCCCGGGATCACCTTCACGTACCCGGCCTCCGAGAGCGCGTCGAGGACGCCGTAGATCCGCGCCTTCGGGATCCCGGTCGCCTCGGCGAGGTCGGGCGCCGTGGTCCGGCCGAGGAGCAGCAGCTCCTCTAACGCGTCGGCTTCGTACTCCGTCAGATCGAGCAACGAGAAGAGGTCTTCCCCGGAATCGGCCATAGGCGTTCGTCCTCGTTCGCTCCGTAAGTACGTACTGGTGCCGCCGGAAAGGTTATTACGTGGGCGCTAATACGGTTACTCAGAACATGAGTAACTCCGACCCCACCGACGACGCGCACCTCGCCGACGTCCCCGACGGCGCGGGCTGTACGGAAATTTGGGAGCGCCTCTCCGACGGCCGCGACGAGGAACCGGACGAGGAGTAGCGACTGACTTTCTGGGCGCCGATTTCTGCGGTTCACCGGCCCGATGCCGGCTCGACGCCGGTTCGAACCTCGGGTACCGCCGGGTGTCGATGCGGAACAAACGCCGGGTGTCGAACGGAGCAAACACCGCGTGTCGAACGGAGCAAACACCGCGGAACAAGCGCCGCCGAAAAGAGCCGAAACTGCGCTACTCGACCGTGACGCTCTTCGCGAGGTTCCGCGGCTTGTCGATCGATCGGCCCTTATCGTTCGCCACGTGGTACGCGAACAGCTGGAGGTAGACGTTCGCGACGAGCGGTTCTGCGATCCCAACGTCCGGGACCGGAAGCGACACGTCCAGCGTACTGTACTCGTCGCCGGCGGAGACGCAGCCGATCGCGGGCGCTCCGCGCGTCTGCGCCTCGGTCACGTTGTTCATCGTCTCGTCGGCGCGCGCGCCGTCGGTCAAGACGGCCAGCACGGGCGTGTCGGGCGTCACGAGCGCGAGCGGGCCGTGTTTCAGCTCGCCGGCGGGGAATCCCTCGGCGTGGTCGTAGGAGATCTCTTTGAGCTTCAGCGCGCCCTCCAGCGCGACCGGGACGCCGAGCTTCCGGCCGACGAAGAAGAACGCCTCGCTGTCGCCGTACTCGGTCGCGGCCTCACGCACGCGGTCCTCGTTGTCGAGGACCTGCTGGACCGCACCGGGGAGGTCGCGGAGCCCCTCCAGCACGGGGCGCGCGTCGGCGGCGGCCAGCGCGCCGCGCTCGCGGCCGATCGCCACCGCGAGCATCGTCAGCGTCGCCACCTGCGAGGCGAACGTCTTCGTCGCGGCCACGCCGATCTCGGGGCCGGCCCGGATGAACGCGGTGTCGTCCACCTCGCGCGTGACGGTGCTGCCGAGCGTGTTCGTCACGGCGAACGTCCGCGCCCCGGCCGCGTTCGCGCGGCGGATCGCACCGAGCGTGTCGGCGGTCTCGCCGCTCTGGGTCACGGCGACGACGAGCGTGCGGTCGGCGCTGCGGCCCGCGCCGAACTCGTACTCGCTCGCGGTCTCGACGGTCGCGCGCACGCCGGACAGGTCCTCGAACAGCTGCGCGGCGTAGCGGCCCGCGTAGTTGGAGGTGCCGCACGCGACGATCTGGATCTCCTCGAGGTCGGCGAGGAAGCCCGGCGGGAACGAGACGTCGAGGTCGGCGTCACCGGCGTCGACGTCGAGCCGTCCCGCGATGGTCTGGCGCAGCGACTCCGGCTGCTCGTGGATCTCCTTCCGCATGTAGTGTTCGTAGCCGCCCTTCTCGGCCGCGTCGGCCTCCCACGTCACCGTCTCGGTCTCGCGGTCGACCAGCTCGCCGTCGGCGTAGACCTCGACGCCCTCGGCCGACAGCGACGCCACGTCGCCGTCTTCGAGGTAGGTCACGTCCCGGGTGTGTTCGAGGAACGCCGTCACGTCGCTGGCGACGAAGGTGGCGTCCTCGTCGTGGCCCAATACGAGGGGGCTGCCCCGGCGCGCCACGACGATCCGGTCGTCGCCATCGCGGACCGCACAGATCGCGTAGCTCCCCTCCAGCCGGCTCTCGACGGCTCGCACCGCGTCGAGGAGGCCGCCGCCGCCCGACGCCGCCGCGAGTTCCTCCTCGATCAGGTGCGGGATGACCTCGGTGTCGGTGTCGCTCGTGAACTCGTGGTCGGACAGCTCCGTCTTGAGCGCCTCGTGGTTCTCGACGATCCCGTTGTGGACGACGGCGACGTCGCCGACGCAGTCGGTGTGCGGATGGGCGTTCTCGTCCGTCGGCGGACCGTGCGTGCTCCAGCGCGTGTGCCCGATCCCGAGCGCCGCGTCGGCCACGTCGGGCACGGTGAGGTTGTCGACCTCGCCCGACCGCTTCGCGACGGTGAGCCCGCTCGCCTCGCCGACGAGCGCGACCCCCGCCGAGTCGTAGCCGCGGTACTCTAGATTGCGGAGCCCCTCGTGGACGATGTCGCCCACGCGGGCGAACCCGCCCCCGTCGCCCGCGGCGTCGCCGGTCGCCCCGTCGTTCGCGGCCGACTCTCCGTCGTCCAGCGCGATACCGTCGCCGATGTAGCCGGTGATTCCACACATCGTTATCCCCTCCGAACGACCGCGCCCGACTCGATCCGCCCGTCGATCACGACCCCCGCGTCGGCGGTGACGTCGTCGCCGACGACCGCGCCGTCGGCGAGCGTCGCGCCGCTCCCGACGGTGGCGTTGTCGCCGACCACGCCGCCGAGCTCAACGCCGCGGTGGACGGCGTCGCCCACGACGACCGTCGCCGGGCCGCCGGCGACCGTCGCGTTCGGACCGATCCGGGCGTTGCCGGCGACGATCGCGTCCCTGACCACCGCCCCGGCGCCGATCACGGCGTCGGGGAAGATCACGGCGTTCTCCACGACCGCGCCCGCCTCGACGGTCGCGTTACTGCCGACCGCGGTGCTGCCGCCGATCGTCACGTTCGGGCCCACGCGGACGTTGCCCGCGAGCGCTGCGTCGTCGGCGACGGTCACCGAGTCGCCGAAGGTGGGACCGTCGGCGTCCGACGCCCCGGAATCGCCGATCAGTGCCGCGTTCACGGTCAGGAGGTCCCATAGGTTCGACACGTCGAGCCAGCGGCCGTCGTACCGGACGGCGGACAGCGTTTCGGTCGCGGCGAGGTCGTCGAGCGTCGCCGTGATCGCCAGCTCGCCGGCCACGTGCGTCTCGCGGATCGCGTCGAAGACGGCCGGGGAGAAGGCGTAGACGCCGGCGTTGATCTGATTCGTCTCGACGGCCCCCTCCGGCTTCTCGTCGATGTCAGTCACGCGGTCGCCGTCGAGCGTCACCACGCCGTACTGGCGCGGGTTCGCGGCGGTCGTGACGGCCATCGCGGGGAGGTCGTCGTCGATCGCCCGGTCGCGGACCTGCGAGACGACGGCGGGGTCGACGATCCGATCGCCGTTGAGCACGACGAACGGGCCGTCGACGACCGGCTCGGCCTGTAACACGGCGTGGCCGGTTCCCAGCTGGGTCGACTGCTCGACGTACTCGATCGTCACCCCCCAGTCGTCGCCGTCGCCGAAGTGGTTCCGGATGCGCTCCTGCTCGTAGCCGACGACGAGGACGATCCGGTCGATCGCCGTCGCCGTGATCGCCTCGACCACGTGTTCGAGCAGGGGCCGGTTCGCCACCGGCACCATCGGCTTCGGCCGCCGGTTCGTCAGCGGCGTCAGGCGCCGTCCCTCGCCCGCGGCGAGGATCACCGCGGTCACGGATTCGCTTCCCATACGGGAACGGTCCGTCCGCCGCGATTTAAATCGTTCGCGGGACCGAGCGTCGGTGCCGAAAAGTAAAGTGGCCAACCGAACGTATTCCTAACGTGGCTAAATCGGCCGTCATCGCGGACGACGACGAGACGATCCGGTCGATCCTCCAGTACAAACTGTCGAACGCGGGGTACGACCTAACGGTGTGTCTCGACGGCGAGGAGTGCCGGCAGGCGTTAGACGAGGCCGACGCCGCCCCCGACGTGGTCGTCCTCGACGTGATGATGCCGCGGATGAAGGGTACTCAGCTGCTACGGACGATCCGGCGCGGCGAGCTCGCGGTCGACCCCGAGGTCCCCGTCGTGATGCTCACCTCGCGCGGCCAAGAGGCCGACGTGTTGAAGGGGCTCGACTCCGGCGCCGACGAGTATCTCACGAAGCCGTTCAGCCCGAACGAACTGCTGGCCCGGATAGACCGACTGGTCGAGGCGTAACCGTGCCGCTCGCGGCCCCGACTACGGCGACGTCCGTGTACGGTCCGCTCGTGGGTCCTCAGTCGGGGACGCTCTCGCTCGCCGTCGTCGTGCTCGGCTCGCTGCTGTTCGCGGCCGCGGTCCTCACGCTCGGGTACTCGCTTCTCGCGGCCCGGCGACGCCGGCGTCGCGTCCCGATGCGCGCCGCGCTGCGGTCGGAGCTCCTCGACCGGCTCTACGGCCGCGACGACCCGGCGTGGGACGAGTGGGTCGCCGGCCTCTCGGCGGCGGAGCGGGACGAACTGGAGTCGCTGCTCGACGTGTACCTCCGCGAGCTCGACGGTCGCGACGCCGACGCGCTGGCCGGACTCGGGCGAGCACTGGGCGTCCACGAGCGGGCCCGCCGCGAGATCGCGAACGGCGGCTACTGGGACCGCACCCACGCGCTCGTCTGGCTCGCCCTGCTCCGCGACGCGCCCGACCGCGACCTGCTCAAAACGCACTGTACCGAGACGCCGCGGGAGCGCGCCGCGGCCGCTCGGATACTGTACGCGGCCGAGACGGACGACTGCGCGACGACCGGCGTCGACCTGCTCCTCCGCGACGAGCCGGAGTCGTTCTCGGTGTTCGGCGTCGACACGCTGTACCGCGTCGCCGAGCGCGACCCGAGCCCGTTCTTCGAGCGGGCGGCCGCCGACTTCGCGAGGTGGCCGCCGGCGCTCCAGCGGCAGGCGCTGCTCGTCGTCCGCCACCTCACCACCGTGGTCGGGGATGCCGATCTCTCGTGGGTCGTCGGGTCGCTGTCGAGCCCCCACCCGAGCGTCCGGTCGGCAGCGTGGCGGGCGCTGGGCGCGTACGGGTGGAACCGGGCGGTCAGGGACACCGTCGACCTCGCCGCGATCGCCGCCGACCCGACCCCGCCGGTCCGCGCGAGCGCGTACCGAGCGCTCGGGACGTGGGGGGACGCGGAGGCGATCGCGGCGATCGAGGCCGCCGGGACCGCGGACCCCGACGCGCGGGCGCGGGTCACCGCGGCCGAGACGCTGGTCTCACAGCGGACCTCGGCGGAAGCGGTGGACCCGAACGACCCGCCGCGCGCCGACCTCGGGGCGGACCGAACCGCGTCCGCCAACGGTCGCTCCGTCGACGAGACCGCCGCATTCGACGTCGCGTGGGCGTGGGCGGTCGAGCACGCCCGCTTCGATCGGCTCGCGCGAGACATCTCCCGCGACCGCGACCGGCTCCACGACGAGGTGCGCGGATGACGACGCTCGAAGCCCTCGGGACGACGCTCGTCGTCGGGTCCGGCGTGTTCATCGTCACGTACTACCTGCTGATCAACGTCGGCTACCTGCTGATCCACGTGCTCGCGCTGGTCCAGCTCCGGGACAGCGTCCGCGAGTCGGAGTGGACCCCGTCGTTCCGCGCGTTCGACAGCCCGTTCTACCCCGGCGTCGCGATGGTCGTGCCGGCGTACAACGAGGCGGCGAGCATCGTCGAGAGCGTGCGCTCGATGCTCGCGCTCAACTACCCCGACCAGGAGATCGTCGTGGTCAACGACGGCTCCTCGGACGCCACGCTCGAACGGCTCGAAGAGGCGTTCGGGCTCCGCCCGGTCGACGCCGAGGTGCCGTACGACGTGCCCTCGGAGCCGATCCGGGGCGTGTACCGCTCCGCGACCCACGAGAACCTCCTCGTGGTCGACAAGGAGAACGGCGGGAAGAGCGACGCGCTCAACGCCGGCGTCTGGCTCACCGACCAAGAGCTGTTCTGCGCGGTCGACGCGGACACCGTGATCGACCGCGACGCGTTGTTAGACGTCGTCGCGCCGTTCCTCGAGGAGCCCTCGCGGACGGTCGCCAGCGGGGGCACGATCCGTGTGGCGAACGAGTGCGTCGTTCAGGACGGACAGGTCAAGGAGGTGAACCTCCCGAAGACCGGGCTCGCGGGCGTTCAGGTGATGGAGTACCTGCGGGCGTTCTACTCGGGGCGGCTCGGACTCGCCCGGTTGAAGGGGCTGATCCTCATCTCCGGCGCGTTCGGCGTGTTTCGGACCGACCGCGTCCGCGAGATCGGCGGCTACCGCCACGACACGATCACGGAGGACTTCGACGTGGTGATCCGCCTCCACGAACACCTCTCGGACAACGACATCGACTACCGGATCGAGTTCGTCCCGGAGCCCGTCGCGTGGACCGAAGTCCCGGAGACGCTCCGGACGCTGGGGCGCCAGCGGCGGCGCTGGTACCGCGGCATGATAGAGACCGTTGTCGCGAGCCGGCGGATGTTCTTCCGTCGGGCGTACGGTCGCGTCGGCACGGTCGTGTTACCGTTCTTCACCGCCGCCGAGGCGCTCGGCCCGCTCATCGAGGGGTTCGGCTACGTGTTGCTTCCGCTGGGGTGGTACCTCGGCATCCTCAACGTCGAGTTCTTCCTCCTCTTCCTGCTGCTCACGGTCGGCGCCGGCGTGTTCCTCTCCTGGTTCGGCGTGTTCAGCGAGGTGTGGAGCTACAACCGCTACGAGTCCCCGTGGGAAGTCCTCCGACTGCTCTGGTACGGCGTGT
Organism: Halorubrum sp. SD690R; assembly: GCF_005435035.1. Taxonomy (NCBI): domain Archaea; kingdom Methanobacteriati; phylum Methanobacteriota; class Halobacteria; order Halobacteriales; family Haloferacaceae; genus Halorubrum; species Halorubrum sp. SD690R. The sequence continues at coordinate 139,745 of NZ_SGTV01000004.1, forward strand.
TAGAGAACTTCGGCTACCGCCAGTGGAAGACGATCGTCGCATGGCACGGCCTGATCGAGTACCTCCGCGGCGACCAGTCGTGGGGCGCCATGGAGCGGCGGGGCTTCGGCGATGCGGGGACCGACAGCGCCGAGGCGGTGGGCGCCGCCGGGCCAGGTGTCGCAACGGCCGCGGCGACGGACTCAGAGGCCGGACCGGACGATTCGGCGTCCGAAACGGGTGCCGCCGCGGCGGCGGCGGACGACGGCGGATTCGTCTGGGTCGACCGGCTCGTCGACGCGTCGGACACGGACGGGTTCCGCTGGCTCGCCGGGGTCGCGGCCGACGAGAGCACCGGCCGGTTCGTCCCGAGCGGGGAGCTGACCGCCGGCGCCGGCGACGGGGGATTCGTCTGGACGACCGACTTCTCGGAGGGGGTCGGCGACGGGGGATTCGTCTGGGTTACCGACCCGCCGCTCGGCGCCGGCGACGGGGGGTTCGTCATCGCGCTCGACGACGACGGATCCGCGCGGCTCGCGGCGACGACCGACTTCTCGGAGGGGGTGGGTGACGGCGGGTTCGTCTGGGTCACCGACCTGTCGCTCGGCCCCGCTGACGGCGGATTCGTCTGGACTCGCGACCCCCTGGACGGCGCCGGCGACGAGGGGTTCGTCTGGGTCCTCGACGGGGGCAGTTAGTCCGAGCGCAGCGCCTCGTGGACCGGCTCCGCGGCGTTGACGTCGCTCACGGCGAACCGCGTCCCGTCGTCGTCGCTGTCGACGGCGAGGTCCCAGCCGTGGCCCGTCACCACGCGCTGGACGACCAACAGCCCGAGCCCGAACGACTTGACATTCTCCGCGTCGGCCGCGGTGAGCGCCGCCTCGACCGCCGGCGGGAGCCCGGGCCCGTCGTCCGCGATCACGAAGCCGTCCGCGTCGCCGGTCACGGTCACCGAGACGCCCGGCCCGCCGTGTTCCACGCTGTTGCGGAAGAGGTTCTCGAAGAGCCGTCGGAGGCGCATCTCGTCGGCGACGATAGCCGTCTCGGAGGCCACGTCCACCGTCAGCGTCGCGTCGCGCGTCTGGACCGTGTCCCACGCCTCTCTGACGAGGGGTTCGAGCGCGACCGAACTCCGCTCGCCCACGTCGGCGCCCTCCTTCGCGAGGATCAGGCACTCCGCGATCATCGACTCCATCCGGTCGAGCGCCCCCCGGACGCGGTCGAGGAACTCGGCCGTCTGCCTGCTGACGCGCTCCTGCGCGAGTTCGACGAAGCCGATGGCCCCCGACAGCGGGTTCCGGAGGTCGTGCGCGACGATCCCGGTGAACTCGTCGAGGCGCTCGTTCTGTTCGCGCAGCTCCGCGTAGTGTTTCCGCCGTTCGAGCTCGGTGCTCACCCACCGCGCGAGCACCGAGACGAAGTCGCGCTCGGCGTCCGTGATCGGGTCGTCTCGCGGAACGTCGTCGGAGAAGCAGAGCGTTCCGTACGTCTCTCCGTCGACGGTCACCTCGGCGCCGACGTAGCAGTGGAGCCCGGTCGTCTCCAGCGCGCGGTCGTCGCGGTACTCGGGTTCGCTCGCGTCCGCGAAGCCCATCGCCTCGCCGCTTTCGACGACGTGGCGACACCACGTCCCGTCGAGGTCGACGACGCCCCCCTGGGTATAGGGGCCGGTCTGGATGTTCGTCTCGACCACCTCGTAGCGCCCCTCGCCGGTGTACGAGAGCACGCCGTTGTCGACGCCGAGGTACTCCCGGCCGACGTCTATCGCCTTCAGGAGGCGCTCCTCGGTCGACTGGTCGGTCGCGGTCAGCTGTAGCAGGCTCTTGAACGGTTCGGAACGGGACGTGTCAGATACCATGGTGAAGCGGGTCGCTGGCTAGGATCCGGTTTGTCGCGGGTCCGGCATAAAACCGCATCTCGAACCGGGCCGAAGACAGCCTTATTCCGGTCCGCCGACACGTGCCCTCATGCGCAGACGCCGATTCCTCGGTCGCGTCGGGGTCGCCGGTGCGGTCGGGACCGCCGGCTGCGGCTTCCGCGGTCTCGGCTTGAGCGAGGGCCCGCCGCGCCGGTTCCGCGTCGGCGACGACGGGTTCGAGGTCGCGGTCGACGGCGGGGCGTTCGACTCTCTGTCGGTCCGCGGCGTGAACCTCGGGATGGCCAAGCCCGGCCGGTTCCCCGGCGAGGCGGCGATCACTCGCGCCGAGTACGACCGGTGGCTGGGGCTGATGGGCGAGCTGAACGTCAACGTCGTCCGGGTGTACACCGTCCACCCGCCCGCGTTCTACCGGGCGCTCGCGGCGTACAACCGGTCGCACGCGGACCCGATCTACGTCATCCACGGCAACTGGATCGGGGAGGAGACCCTCCGGGAGGCGGGCGACGCGACCGCGCTGTCGCCCTCGTTTGACCGCTCAATGCGGCAGGTGGTCGACGCCGTCCACGGCGCGACGACGATCGACCCGGAGCCCGGGTACGCCAGCGGCACGTACGACGCCGACGTGAGCAACGCCGTCCTCGGCTACGTCGTCGGCATCGAGTGGCCGCCGGCGGTCGTTCGGGAGACCGACCGGCTCGGTGAGGCGACCGGCTACGACGGCGAGTTCTTCGCCGCGCCAGCGGCGAGCCCCTTCGAGGCGTGGCTCGCGGCCCGCCTCGACGCCGCCGTCGCGTACGAGGCGGACGAGTACGGCGCGCAGCGCCCGGCGGCGTTCACGAACTGGGTGACGACCGACCCGCTCGAACACCCGTACGAGCCGTTCCACGACGAGGACTCCGTTTCCGTCGACCCCGACGCGATCCAGGCGACCGACGCGTCCGAGGCCGGCACGTTCGCGGCGTACCACGTGTACCCCTACTACCCGCCGCTGTTGAACGAGACGCCCGAGTACGCGAACTACGTCGACCACCGCGGCGAGCCGAACAGCTACGCCGGCTACCTGAACGACCTCGTCGGCGCGACCGACCACCCGCTGCTCGTCGCCGAGTTCGGCGTCCCGGCCTCCCGCGGAATCGCCCAGCGCGACGTTCACAGCCGCGATCAGGGCCGACACACCGAGACGGAGCAGGGAGAGATCCTCGCCGCCATGTACGAGGACATCCGTGAGGCCGGCACGCTCGGCGGGATCGCCTTCAGCTGGCACGACGAGTGGTTCAAGCGGACGTGGAACCTCGCCCCGTTCTCCGACTCCGACCGTCGGCCGTTCTGGTCGAACGTCCAGACGCCCGAACAGCGGTTCGGCCTGCTCGCGTTCGACCCCGCGGGCGCCGTTCCGCTCGACGGGTCGGCCGACGCGTGGGCGGACGCGGCCACCGCGACGCCCGAGCGCGACCCCGTCCGGCTCGGCGACGGCGCGGACGCGAGCCGCGAACTGACTGGGCTCCGCGTCACGAGCGACGCGGCGTACCTCTCGGTCAGGATCGAAGCGGACGCCCTCGGCGGCGGGGTCGACTGGGACGCGACCAACTACCTCCTCGCGATCGGGCTCACCGACCGGGGCGAGCGAGCGCTCCCGCACGGTCTCGGCGCGGCGGCACCGGCCGACTTCGTCGTCCGCCTCGGCGGTCCCGATGCCTCTCGAGTGACCGTCCGTCCCCGCTACGACGCCTTCGCGTACGAGTACGGCGCAGAGGCCGGGCTCGACCTCGACCGCTACCGGGAGCCGGACCCCGGCGTCTTCTCGCCGCTGCGGCTGGTGATCAATCGCGGCTACACGGTTCCGAAGACCGGCGAGCGCGTTCCGTTCGAGTCGGTGGAGACCGGACGGCTCCGCTACGGTAACGGGAACCCGGACTCCGACCGGTACGACTCGCTCGCTGACGTCCACGTCTCGCCGTCGAACGACGCGATCGAGGTCAGGCTCCCCTGGCAGCTGCTCAACGTCGCCGACCCGAGTCGCCGCCGTCGGCTGGGCGACTTCTGGAGCGAGGGACTCGACGACTACGAGACGTTCGAGGCGATCGACGTCGCCGCGGCCTCCTACGTCCCGGTCGACGCAGACGGGACCGCGGCCGAACTCGACGCCGAGACGAACCTGACGCACGCGGTTCCGGGCGTCCCTGACGGGAGCCTGCGCTCCCTCCGGTTCGAGCCGCCGACGTGGGACCGACCGGCGTACACGGAACGGCTCAAGGAGTCCGGTCGGATCGTGGGCGACGTGTTCGCGCGCTACGCGAACGGAGAATAACGCGAGCGGTCGCCGCGCAGGCGTCCCGAGCGGCCGACCCCGGTTCACGCGTCGACGAGCGCCGTGACTCCGAGCCCCCTATTCGGAGAGCCGGTCCCGCGTCAGCGACTCACCCGGCCCGGTGGTCTCGCCGGCCCCCAGTTTGACGCCGGCGTTCAGGGCGGTGTTGATGCCGGTCTTCGCACCGCCGCCGACGATCGCGCCCAGCTTGCGGCGCCCGGTGTCGACGCGCTCGCCTTTCACCGTCAGCCGCACGTTCTCGCCGTCGTGGCGGAGGTTGGCGACGTTCGTTCCCGCGCCGAAGTTGACGCCGCGGCCCAGCACGGAGTCGCCGACGTACGAGAGGTGGCCGACCGACGCGCCGGCCATTAGCACCGAGTTCTTCACCTCGACGGCGTGGCCGACGTGGGCGTCCGGTCCAACAACGGTGGCCCCGCGGAGGTAGGCGTTCGGCCCCACGTCCGCGCCCTCGCGGATCAGCGCCGGCCCCTCGACGTACGCGCCCGAGCGGACGCGCGCGCCGTCTTCGACGACGACCGGGCCGCGGAGCTCGACGCCGTCCTCGACGGTACCGCCGATCGCCGTTCCGTCGTCGAGTGCCGCCAGCGCCAGCTCGTTCGCTTCCAACAGCTCCCACGGGCGCCCCACGTCGAGCCACGTCCCGTCGTAGGTCGCGACCGCGATCCGCCGACCGTCACCGAGCAATCGGTCGATCGTCGTCGTGATCTCGTACTCGCCGCGCTCGCTCTCCGGGGTGTCCTCGATGTACTCGAACACCTCCGGTTCGAACGCGTAACAGCCGACGTTCGCGAGGGTCGTCGGCGGGTCGTCGGGCTTCTCGACGATCCCGGCGAGCGCTCCGTCGTCGCCGACCGAGAGCACGCCATACGCCCGTGGGTCCTCGACCTCGGTGGCGGCGATAGCGGGGGCGCCGGCCTCGGCGAGCGCGTCCGGGAGCGACGCGTCGACGACCACGTCGCCGTTGAGCACGAGGAAGTCGTCGTCGACGACCGGTTCGGCCTGCGCGACGGCGTGGGCCGTCCCCAGCGCCTCGGCCTGCTCGACGTAGTGGACCGGGCGGCCGCGGTACGACTCGCCAACGGCATCGCGGATCGCGTCGCCGCGGTACCCCGTCACGACGACGAACTCGTCGACCACGTCGCGGGCCGTGTCGAACACCCGTTCGAGCAGCGAGCGGTCCCCGACCGGCAGCAGCGGTTTCGGGCGGCGGTCCGTCAGCGGTCGCATCCGAGTCCCGCGGCCGGCCGCGAGCACGACTCCGTACATGTGCGGAGCCGACGGCGGGCCGAGGTTTATTGACTGCGGTCGGATCCGGGGCGTCAGTCGAGGCTCGCGTCCGCTCGATCGATGAGCCCGCGCGCCGTCTCGAACAGCGCGTCTGCGTCGGCCTCGTCGCGCGCCTCGGCCGTGATCCGCACCAGCGGCTCGGTCCCGCTCGCGCGCACGAGGAACCAGCCCGCGCCCGTCTCGACACGGACGCCGTCGAGGGTCGACACGTCGTCGTACTCGGCGGCCGCGGCCTCGCCGACGCGCTCGACGGTCTCGGACTTCCGGTCCGTGCGCACGGAGTCGCGGCGGATCGGGTACTCGGGGAGGCCGTCGACGAGCGCCGCCAGCGATCCCTCCGCGCCGACGAGCGCGGTCAGGATACAGGCCGCGAGCGGGCCGTCGGGACACAGCGTCCGGTCCGGCCAGATCCACGCGCCGCTCGGCTCGCCGCCGAAGGCGACGCCGGGCTTCGCCGCCTCCGCGGCCACGTACGCGTCGCCGACGGGCGTGTACGTGACCGCGGCGTCGACTTCGCTCAGCGCGTCCGCGACGAGGAGGCTCGTGTCGACCGGGACCGCGACGCGGTCGCCCGCGCCGGCCTCGCGGCGGGCGAACAGCGCGAGTAGCGCGTCGCCGGCGACGAACCGCCCGCGCTCGTCGACCGCCATCAGGCGATCGGCGTCGCCGTCGTGGACCAGCCCGAGGTCGGCGTCGGTCGCGGCGACCACCTCGCAGACGGTCTCGCAGTTCGCCGCGGTCGGCTCGCTCGGTCGCCCCGGGAACCGACCGTCGCGCTGCCCGTTGAGCGTCTCGACGTCGCAGCCCGCGGCGTGGAGCGCGTCGGCGGTGACGCGCCCGACGCCGTTGCCGAGGTCGACGACGACAGAGAGGTCGTCCGGCAGCGGAACGGTCTCGCGCAGCGCGCGCTCGTGGCGTCGTCGCGCGTCGCCGCCCGCGACCGCGTCGCGCGCCTCGACCGTGCCGATCCCGTCGTGGCTTGCGAGGTCGGACGCCTCCGTCCCGACGATCTCGGCGATCCGATCGTTCCGGTCCTCGCCGAAGGCGCGCCCGGACGCCGTCCAGAGCTTGATACCGTTGTCGGGCGCGGGGTTGTGCGAGGCCGTGACGACGGCGCCGGCGTCCGCGCCCTCCCGGGCGACCGCCCGCGCAACCGTCGGGGTCGCCTCGACGCCGACGTCGATCACGTCGCTCCCGCACTCGGTGAGTCCCGCGGCGAGCGCCCGCGTGAGCATCGCGCCGCTGTCCCGGGCGTCGCGCCCGATCACGACCGTCTCCGCGCCGTCCGTCGCGAGCGCGCGCCCCACGTCGAGCGCGAGGGCCGCCGTGACCTCGTCGCCGACCGGGCCGCGAACGCCGCTGGTGCCGAACATACCGAGGCGATCGCCGGCCACCGCAAAGACGGTTCGGGACGGCGGCCAGAACGGAATCGCTCCAAGGCTTTTAGCGATCGAACCCCGCAGCCTCGCGCATGGTCCCCGGCCCCTCCTCGGTTAGCAGACGGACGGTCTTGGCGACGCTCGGCGGCGGCGCCGCGGTACTCGCCGGCGGCACCGCGGTCGTCGGCGTGACGGAACCGACCGCGCTGCCAGACTCGATCACGGACGCGGCGACGACGCATTACCCGACCCCGCCGGAGGTCGACGCCCTCTGGCGGCCGCCGGTGACCGAGGCGCACGCCCGCGAGGCCGTCGAGACGCTCGCGGAAACGGTCGCGGAGAGCCGGCGCCGGTGGGCCGAGATGGACTCCGTCGGGGACGACGCCGCGCCGATCACGACGGATGCGGGCGGCTGGCTCGAGGACGCCCGCGAGGCGCTCGACGAGGCCGACCACGACACGGCCCTGTTCCGAGCGCGGTACGGCCTCCAGTTCGCGGGCGAGGCGCTGGGGTACGCCCGCGCCGAGCAGGACGCGGTCGACCGGGCGACGCTCCGCGACCGCGCCGCCGTACTGACGGACCGCGCGCGGGCGGTCGCGGACGACCTGAAGCCCTACCCGACGACGGATCCCGCGCGCGACCTCGGGTGGTACGTCCGCATCGAGGGCGAGGTGCAGTCGGCGAGCGCGCTGGCGGCCCGCGCGCTCCCGGACGATTCCGACTCAGGGCAAAACGCCGATTCCGGGGGCGAAAGCGACGCCTCCGCCGACGCGGTCGACCCGGAAGTCGCAGGTGAGGTGACGGCCGCGCTGCTCCGAGGCGAGGTCGACGCCATGACCGCGGAGCGGTACCGCGACACCCTCTTCGACCGCCTCGGGAGCGACACGGGCCCGCACGTGGAGGCGCTGTGCGCGGCCGCCGAGCGCTTCCGCGCCGACCTCCGCGAGTACTCGTCCCGGGACGATGTGCGGGACCGGTACGTCAGGGAGGTCGACGAGTACGGGCCGTGGGAGTTCGCGCACTCGCGGCTGGCGCGGTGGTGTCTCGGATCGACCGCGCCCGTTCCGTGGCGGACGCCGATCGACGCCGACCTGCTCGCGTTGCGGACCGTCGCGCTCTCGATCGGGGTAGCGCGCCGTCGTGCCCACGGGACGGCAGTCGACCGGCTCGTCGTCGAGCCGGACGACACCGCGTTCGACTCGGGCCACACCCTCGCCGCGAAGCGCCGGGCGCAGGCGACCTACGAGTCGGTCGTCGGCTCCGCCCCTGAACCCCTGCTCGTCACGCAGATCGACCGCGCGGTCGAGGACCTCCAGGTCGCGGAGGTCGGGTTCGGCGGCGGCCGCGACCGGCCGATGTGGCGCGAACGGTTGGAGGCGTACCTCTACGCGCTGGTCGGGCGCGCCAAGTTAGAGGCGTTCCCGCCGCTACGGGACGCGATTCTCGACCCCGACTGATCGGCCGCGGCGCTCCGGCCGTCGAGGGGGCGACGGGCCGCCGGCACGCCCGACCGCGTCAGTCGGTCACCGACCGCGCCAGCGCGCCGAGTCCAATTAGGTGCGCCACGGTGACGCCGAACACGGTTGCCGCGTCGGAGAGCCCCAACAGCGGCGTCAGGCCGTACGCGACGACGTACGGGAGGACCGCGATACAGGCGACGCCGACGGCCAGAAGCAGCATCGTCCGGCTCTCGTTCCGGCGCCAGCCGTCGTAGGCGAGGTACGACACGTACGCCCCGAGGCAGGCGGTGGCGACCCCGCCCGCGGTCGCGACAACGGAGAGCGTCACCGGTAGACCACCCCGAGGATCAGCAGGAGCCCGCAGAGCTTGCTCGCGGTCACGACCACGGTCCGCTCAGTGGCGGTCACCCACGCGACGTTGCCGGACGCCAGCCGGAGGAACATCGGGAGGGGCGCCAACAGCAGTAGCCCGAGCGTCAGGAACAGCAGCGGCCGGCGGCGCGTTCGCAGGTATCCACGCGCGAAGCGGTAGGTGACGAACACCGCGAGCAGCACCGACAGGAAGAACGCGGCGATCGTGATCGCGGCGAGCCCACCGCCGCCGCCGACCACGTCGACCTGAATCGGGAGACTCTGTCGCCCGATTACCGAGACGCTCTGCTCCGTGACCGCCGCAAGCGCCGTCGCCACGGGCCACGTTCCGATCATCCCGAAAGCTCCTCGTAGAGCCGCGTCAGTCGGTCGGCGGCCGTCTCCTCGACGTAGTCGACGCTCACTTCGAACCCGCTCGCGGTCAGGTCGACGGAGACGCGGTTGAGCCGAGCGGCGTACACCTGCTGGGGACCGCGGTCCGGGTCGACCTCCTGTACCGTCTCGACGAGGTCCTGTTCGCGGAGGCGTTCGAGCCGGCGGTAGACGGTCGCCTCGGAGGCGTCGCAGGCCTCGCTGAGCGCGCTCGCCGACCGCGTCTCCTCGTAGGTCTCGATGAGGATCTGCCGGGCGTACTCGTCGTCGAGCAGCGAGTACACTTCCCGCGGATCGACCGACGCCTCCGTGCCCATTCGGTCGAACCTCGTAATCGGGAAACTTAGTCTTCCCGCCGAGGACTGAGTTCGGTCGCGCCGCAGTCCGGCGCGCAGCGTCGGTCCGCGTCACGAGAACCGTCGGATCGCTGACGAGACCGAGATTTCTTACGGCTGCTGGCCGACGCTTCACTCAGCCGATGGCCCTCTCGGACGCGCTCTCGGATCCCCCCGCGAACAGACGGGTCGCCGAAGCGGTGCTCTCAGCGCCGTTCCGGATTCGGACCTACGCCGCTGCGGCGTACCTGGCGCTGTCGTTTCCCCTCGGGATCGCGTACTTCGTCTGTACCGTGGTCGGGCTGTCGCTCGGTGTCAGCCTCTCCGTACTCCTCGTCGGCGTACCGATCCTCGCGGCGACGCTGGGCGGCGTGGTGCTGGTGTCGATCGGCGAACGCGTGCTCGCTCGTCGGCTCCTCGGCGCCGACATCGCCGACCCGTCGTGGAAGGTGACAGAGGCGTCGGGCATCGCCGACCGGGCCCTCGCCGCGGCGACCGACCTCGCCGTGTGGGGCGCCCTCCTGTTCGTCCTGTCGAAGCTGATCATCGGCGTCGCCGGCTTCACGCTCCTCACGGTCGTGCTCAGCGTCGGCGCGTCGCTGCTGGCGGCGCCGCTGTACTACGACGCGCCCGGCGCGTCCGTCGGGCTCATCCTCCCGGAGCCGATCCGTCGGGAGCTGTCGGTCGTCGTCCCGTGGGAGCAGTTCGAGGTCGGCGTCTCGTTCATCGTCCGACTCACGTCGTGGGAGGTGTCGACGCTGCCGGGCGCGCTCCTCATGTCTCTGTTCGGCGTGCTGGCGGCCCTCGTCGGGCTGAACGTCGTGAGCGCCGCCGGCTGGCTCTGCGCGCGGTGGGCAGAGTTCGCGCTCGGCGCTGGCACCTCGCCGGTGAGCGACGACTGACCCGGCGTTCGCCCGCTGCGAAAAACATCGTACTTATATTTTTGGTGGCGTTGCCCGCTGAGCAGCGTTCGATTCTTTATATGTGAGCTCGGTCGCAAGCGGTAGGTACAGCATGAGCGATCACCGCTGGTCCCCACGCTCACCGGTCGCGGCGCTCGCGCGCTTCGTCGGTGTGCCGTTCGACGCGCAGACGTATCGCAACCTAGCGTACCTCCTGTTAGCGTTCCCGCTGGGCATCGCCTACTTCACCGTCGTCACGACCGGCCTCTCGACGGGACTTGGGCTCCTCGTCACGTTCGCCGGCGTCCCGATCGTCCTCGCGACGCTGGTCGTGACGCTCGGTATCAGCTCGTTCGAGCGCCGGCTCGCCGACCACCTCCTCGACGTCGAGGTCGACGGCGACGACGGAGGGATCGAACTCGCCTTCGGGTCGGTCGAGGAGGCGATCGGCACGACGAAGCGGGTCCTCACCGCGCCGGCGGCGTGGACCGGGCTGCTGCTCGTCGGGCTCAAGTTCGTTTACGGCGTCGTCGCGTTCACCGCGCTCGTCACCGCGTTCGCGGTGTCTGCGACGCTGCTCGCCGCGCCGGCGCTCTACGACGCGCCCGGCGTCACCTACACGTTCGGCCCGTACGTGGTCGACACGCTGGGTGAGGCGGTCGCCGGGGGCGGCCTCGGCGTCCTCCTCGTCCTCGTGTCGCTCCACGTGACCAACGGCGTCGCCCGGTTCGGCGGCTTCCTCACCGACGCGCTGCTCGGCGGCGCGGCGCGGTCCGCGGAGGCGGCCGATGCGTGACCGTTCGGCAGCCGACGGGTCGTCGACGCGGCGGCGACTGCTCGGCGCGGTCGGTGTTGGACTGGGAACGACCCTCGCCGGCTGTAGCGGCGTCGTCGACGTCGACCGCCGGACGGAGACGGAGCGGCGCAGCGTCGACCCCTCGACGGTCTCGACGCTCGCCGTGACGGAGGCCACCGGCGATATCGACTTCCGCGCGGAGTCCCGCGACGACATCGCGGTCGTCGCCCGGAAGCACGCCCTCGGCCGCGTCTCGTTCGACGAACTCGGCGCGACCGTGCGGACCGTCGGCGACCGCCTCGAAGTGACGACGGACGAGCCGCGGGTCGTCGGGTTCGGCGGCGGCCGCGTCGACCTCGAGATCCGCGCGCCGCCGAGCGTCGCGGTCGACGAGGTCCGCACCGCCGACGGCGACGTGCGGGCGGAGTCGGTCCCCGACGGCGCGACGCTGGCGACGACGGACGGCGACGTGTCGGTCACCGACGCCCGCGGCGACGTGCGCGCCGAGTCCCGCGACGGCGACGTTCTCGTCGACGGGACCGACGGAACGCTCTCGGCGACGACCGTGGACGGCGAGATACGCGCGCGGGACCCCGCCCGCGTCGACGCCCTGCGGACGCGGGACGGCGACGTCGTCGCGGACGTGCCCGCCGCGGCGTCTGACGCGGTCGTCGCGTCGACCGACGGCGACCTCCTGCTCCGGCTCGGCGACGATCTGAGCGCGACCCTGACCGCGAGAACCGACGACGGGGAGTTCGTCGTCACGGACGGCGGCGGCGCGGTCAGCGTCCGCGAGCGGACGGAGTCTCGGCTCCGAGCGGCCGTCAACGGCGGCGACGCCGCGGTGACAGCCCGGACCCGCGACGGCGACATCACGATCCGGGCGTGAGCCGTCGGCGTCGCCGTTGTCGACAGCGGCGACCTGCGCTCCCGCGCGAAACCGAAGCGCTGAATTGTCGCCTCCGAGGACACTCGATCATGCAAGGCAAACGCGTCCTCGTCACGGGCGGCGCCGGGTTCATCGGCTCGAACCTCGCGAACTGCCTCGCGGTCGATAACGACGTGATCGCCGTCGACGACCTCTACCTCGGCGCCGCCGAGAACCTCGACGACGCCGTCGAGTTCGTCGAGGCCTCCGTGGTCGACGACGACTACCCCGTCGACGTCGACGTCGTCTTCCACCTCGCCGCGCTCTCCTCGCGGAACATGCACGAGAACGACCCCCAGCGCGGCTGCCGCGTCAACGTCGAGGGGTTCGTCAACGCTGTCGAGCGTGCCCGCGAAGCGGGCTGTGAGACGGTCGTCTACGCCTCCACCTCCTCGATCTACGGGAGCCGCACCGAGCCCTCGCCCGTCGACATGGACGTGGAGGCGCACACCGCCTACGAGGCCTCGAAGCTCGCCCGCGAACGCTACGCCGAGTACTTCGCCAACCACCACGACATGAACGTGGCCGGCCTGCGCTTCTTCTCGGTGTACCAGGGCTTCGGCGGCAACGAGGAGCACAAGGGCGAGTACGCGAACACGGTCGCGCAGTTCGCGGACGCGATCGCCTCCGGCGAGGCGCCCGAGCTGTTCGGCGACGGGAGCCAGACCCGAGACTTCACGCACGTCTCGGACGTGGCCCGCGCCTGCGAGCTCGCCGCCGACCACGAGCTGACGGGCGTGTACAACGTCGGCACCCAGGAGGCGTACACGTTCAACGAGATGGTCGCGATGATCAACGACGCGCTCGGGACGGACGTCGACCCCGAGTACATCGAGTGCCCGTTCGACGGCTACGTCCACGACACGATGGCCGACTACTCGACGTTCCACGAGGCCACCGGCTGGGAGCCCGAGATCGGCTTCGAGGAGGGCGTCGAGAGGGTCTGCGAACCGTATCAGTAGCGCGACGACGGCCCGGTAGGGAGGGCCGCGGCCTCCGGCGACGACCGGCCGCTCGACGGCTCAGATGATCGAGGCGACCGCGTCGGAGAGCGACGCGTCGCCGTCGGCGACATCGCGGCGGTAGTGCATATACACCGCGCCCAGCGGCGGTTGGACGACGTAGGCCAACGTGATCGGCAGCACGGCGGTCTCGGGGACCGCCGGCGCGGCGACGACGACCGCCACCGCGATCGAGAGGTTACGCATGCTCGTGGCGTACACGAGCGCGACGCCGCTGGCGGCGTCCCGGACCGCGCGTCCGAGCCCCGACCCGACGGCGAGCAAGAGCGCGTAGAACGCCACGATGGGGACGATCGTGGCCCCCGATGCGACGGGGTCGGCGAGAATGCTCTCGGATCGCATCGCCATGGCGATGAACACGATCAGCATGACGCCGAAGGAGCTGAGCCCGCCGAGCGTCGGCTTCAGTCGCCTGAACCCGTCCGCGCCCAGCCGACCGAGCAGCACCCGCCGCGTGAGCGTGCCGGCGATCATCGGGAGGACGACCACGCGGGCGAGCTGCCCGTACAGCGCGGCGGCGTCGAAGCCGACGCTCGCCGGGATCAGCGCGGCGAGGTACGTCGGCAGGACCGCGACGGCGACCAGCAGGTTCACCGCCATCGCCACGAGCGCGGACTCCAAGTCGCCGTTGGCGAGCCCGGTCCAAGCGGCGGTCATTCCGGAGGTCGGGATGAGCGCGATGAAGTAGAGCCCGAACGCGTAGCCGACGCTCCCGTCGAAGAACAGCCGCGCGAGCCCGACCGCGAGTAGCGGGGCGACCCCGAAGTTGACGAGGAGACTGAGCGCGACGACCCGCGCGTGGCTGCGGACGTTCACCACCTCCCTGAGGTCGATGTTGATCATCATCGGGTAGATCATCAGGAACAGCACGGGGACCACCGCGGACTGGAGGAGTCGCTTGAACGACGCCCCGGTGAACTGCCCGACGATCAGCCCCGCCGCCAGCGACCCGACCACGACGTAGATCAGGTTCGACTTGATCCCTGTGAGGAACCGCCGTATCATCGTGTATATTATTGTGGTTACTACACAATAATATTTCGGGCAGAACGCGGGTGACCCGACAATTTCCGGCGCGGCCCGACGCGCACGGCGATGCGGGCCGACGCGTGCGGCGACGCGAGCGCGCGGGGGCTGCTCCTGTCGAGACGGGCGCGTCGCGGGTCGCGGCCGGGCTAGTGCCCCTCGACTGCGCTGCCAGCGGCGATCAGGAATCCGGTGATCGCGGTGATCAGCGCCACCGTCCCGATCGCGATAGCGCCGATCCGGAACGTGTCGCCGGAGAGGCGCTCGGCGATGAGAAACAGGAAGACGGTCGTGACGAAGCCGATGAGCACGAGCGTTCGCCCGAAACGGCCCGTGTCGATGCCGGGCTCGCTAGACACGATTTAATATCTCCTTGAGCACGCCCTGATACTCGTCCTCGGTGGCGGCGTTGCCGAGCGAGTGGATCGACTGGCAGATCCACAAGCCGGCGGTGAAGTTGATGAACGCCGCCATCGAGACGACGCCGAGCTGTCCGTCGACGAACAACCCCGTGACGACCGCGCCGACGAACCCCACCGCCATGAGCGCGTGGGTGACGAGCGATCGGGTGCCGAAGTCGGCGAGCTGTAGTGATAACCGAGTGCCAACGGCCATGCGATCCGTTGCGGCTGCCAGTGTAAAGAGGTAGCGCGTCACAGCGTCCTGCCGCGTCGGGTTCGGCGGCGTCCCGGTTCCGGCGACGCGTACCCCCGTTGGTTTAGGCGGCCGGCCCGTACGCGCTCATGGATGTCGAACGCGGATCGGAAACACGACGTGGTGGTGTGGGGCGCGACCGGCGTCGCCGGGCGCTTCGCGGCCGAGTACCTGACCGAGCGATACGACCCCGAAGCCCTCTCGCTCGCCGTCGGCGGGCGGAGTCGAGAGCGGCTCGACGCGCTCGTCGACGACCTCACGCGGCGGAGCGACGCGTGGGACGACGTGCCCGTCGTCGTCGGCGACGCGACCGACCCGGAGAGCCTGCGCGCCATCGCCCGCGACACCGAGGTCGTCTGTACGACGGTCGGCCCGTACACGGCGTACGGAACGCCGCTGGTCGAGGCCTGCGTCGAGGCCGGGACGGACTACTGCGACCTCACGGGCGAGGTGAACTGGGTGCGCGAGACGGTCGACCGGTTCCACGAGGTCGCCGTCGAGAACGAGGCGCGGATCGTCCACAGCTGCGGGTTCGACTCCGTGCCGGCGGACATCGGGACGCTGCTCGTCCAGTCGTTCGCGGCGGAGACCCACGGCGCGCCCTGCGAGTCAGTCCGGATCTACCTCGACGGCGGGAGCGGGAGCGTCAGCGGCGGCACGCTCGCGAGCTTCGGCGAGCTGTTCGAGGCGGCCGCGACCGACCCCCTCGCCCGCGAGGCGCTCCGGAACCCGTACTCGCTGGCCCCCCGCGGCGAGCGGAGCGGCGTCGACCCCGGCGAGCAGCGCTGGCCGCGGCGCGATCCGCTCCGGGGCGAGTGGACCGCCCCGTCGCCGATGGCGCCGGTGAACGAGCGCGTGGTCCGGCGGAGCAACGCCCTGCTCGGCTACCCGTGGGGCCGCGAGTTCAAGTGCGGAGAGGTCGTGCCGACCGGGTCGGGACCGGTCGGCGCGGCGACCGCGACCGCCGCCGCCGGCGGACTCGGGCTGTTCTCCGCGGCCATGTCGGTCGGGCCGGTGCGCGACGCGCTGCGGCGCTACGTCTTCCCCGACCCCGGCGAGGGGCCGACGCGGGAGGAGGCGGAAGCGGGGAGCTTCCTGATCCGGGTGTTGGGCCGCGGGACGGGCGCTGACGGGCCGTTCACCGTCGAGGCCGAGTTCGGGGCCGACCGAGACCCCGGCTACGGCGCGACGGCGCGGATGCTCGGCGAGTCGGCCGTCTGTCTGGCGCGCGACGACGTCGACTCCCCGTTCGACGGTGGCGTGTTGACGCCGGCGTCGGGGATCGGGCTCCCGCTCGCGGAGCGACTCCGCGACGTGGGGTTCACCGCAGCGGTCGGCGAGTCGTAAAAGAAGCGTGTCGGGCGGACCGCTCCCGCCCGTCGATTACATGTAGCCGAGGTCGCGCAGGCGCTCCATCAGGTCCTCCTTGTCCTGGGCGCGGCCGGCGCGCTCGGTCGTGCCTTCGAGGTTCTGGAGCCAGGCGGGCTCCTCGGTCGTCTTCTCGGTCGAGACCTCGCTGCCGAGCGAGCGGAACCCGGCGAAGTACTTCGGCGAGATCGGGATGTCCTCCTGCGTGACACCCTCCGGCAGGTCGTCGTCGGCCTGCGGGATGTACCCCTCGTCGGGGAACGCCTCGACGGTGTCGGGGACGACGAAGTTCCAGAAGGCGTCCCACACGTCGGCCTCGGCGAACTGGAGGATAGGCTGGATGCGGTCGTGCGGCGGGAACAGGTCGGGGTCGTGGCGCGGCGAGAAGAACGTCTCGTCGGCGCGGGCCTCCTGCTCGTCCCAGCGGACGCCGGAGATGACGCCGTCGATGTGGTACTCCTCGAGGGCGTCGTTGAGCGCGACCGTCTTCAGCAGGTGGTTGCCGACGTAGGTGTCGAGCAGGAACGGGAACGTGTCCTCCTCGAACTCGAGGATCTCCCGGATGTGGTGCTGGTTGTGCTCCGAGAGCGCGTCGACGGGGATGTCGTCGCCGGGTTCGAGGCCGTGTTCCTCGACGTACGCGCCCACGTCGTCGTTGCGGGCGTACACGAGGTCGATCTCCCACTCGTCCGCCCAGTGCTCGACGAAGTCGGTGATCGAGTCGAAGTGCTGGAAGTGGTCGATGAACACGGCCGTCGGCTTCTCGTAGCCGTACTCCTCGGCCACCTGATTGATGAAGTACAGCGTCAGCGTGGAGTCTTTCCCGCCCGTCCACATCACGGCGGGGTTGTCGTACTGTTCGAGCCCGCGGCGCGTGACCTCGACCGCCTTCTCGATTTTGTGCTGGATCGACGGGTAGTCGTCGGGGGTCTCCCCCTCGCCGTCGGCGTAATCGACGTCGACGCTCGCCGGGAAGTCGTCGCTCATACGCCCGAGATGTCGCCGCGAAAGGAAATAGGCCTTCTGAATCGCGACCGGGGGCCGCCGGTCCGTTGCCGGGCCGTCGTCGCCGCGCCCTCGCGGAACACAAGGGATATGCCGACCGCCCCGGAATCGTCGGTCATGGGTCTGTTCGACCGGCTCCGCGGCGAGGACGACGACCGCGTCGTCTTCCTCGGCATCGACGGCGTACCGCTCGACCTCGTCGAGGACCACCCGGAAGTCTTCGAGAACCTGACCGACATCGCCGAGACCGGCTCCGGCGGGCGGTTGGAGAGCATCGTGCCGCCGGAGTCGAGCGCCTGCTGGCCGAGCCTCACGACCGGCGTGAACCCCGGCGAAACGGGCGTGTACGGCTTCCAAGACCGCGAGGTCGACTCCTACGAGACGTACGTCCCGCTCGGGCGCCACGTACAGGCGACCCGGCTGTGGGACCGCGTCACCGACGCCGGGCGCGACGCGACCGTCCTCAACGTCCCGGTCACCTTCCCGCCCTCGACGCGGATCCAGCGGATGGCCTCCGGCTTCCTCTCGCCCGACCTCGAGTCGGCTACGAGCGACGAGTCGCTCCGCGAGACGCTCGACGGCTTCGACTACAAGATCGACGTCAACGCCAAGCTCGGCCACGACGACGACAAGACGGAGTTCATCGAAGACGCGCACGCGACCCTCGACGCCCGGTACGAGGCGTTCGACCACTACCTCGCCGAGGACGACTGGGACCTCTTCTTCGGCGTGTTCATGAGCACCGACCGCGTGAACCACTTCCTCTTCGGCGACTACGCGACGGACGGCGAGTACGCCGAGGAGTTCCTCGAGTTCTACCGCACGCTCGACGAGTACATCGGCGCGATCCGCGACTCGCTCGACGACGACACCACCCTGGTCGTCGCCTCCGACCACGGCTTCACTCGGCTGGAGTGGGAGGTGAACTGTAACCAGTTCCTCGCCGACGAGGGGTGGCTCTCATACGAGGACGACGACCACGATTCGCTGACCGATATCGACGACGAGGCGCGCGCGTACTCGCTCATTCCCGGGCGCTTCTACCTCAACGTGGAGGGCCGCGAGCCGAACGGCGTCGTGCCCGAGGACGAGTACGAGGCGACGCGCGAGGAGCTCATCGACGACCTCGAATCGCTCACCGGCCCCGACGGCCGACAGGTGTGTAAGCGGATCGTGAAAGGCGAGGACGCCTTCGACGGCGCCCACGACGACATCGCCCCCGACCTGGTCGTCATCCCCGCGGACGGGTTCGACCTCAAGTCGGGCTTCTCCGGCAAGGAGGCGGTGTTCACCGAGGGACCGCGCAACGGGATGCACAAGTTCGAGAACTCGCTGCTGTACGCGACCGATCCAGACCTCGACCTGGCCGACGCGAACCTCTTCGACGTGACGCCGACGGTGCTCGACCTGCTCGACGTCGACGCCGACGCCGAGTTCGACGGCGAGAGCCTGCTGTCGTAGCGACCTCGCCGACGCCGCCGTCCCGCGGCGGGCGTATCCGACACGGTCACCCTCCGGGCGGACGGCGTATCGCGTGTGATGACCGACGGCGTTCGCTTCGTCGCGCTCGGCGCCGTTCGACGAACACAGCCGCGAGGGGGTCGTCCGCGAGTTCGACGAGATGCTCGGCGTGGAGCCGCTCGACCCGACGGCGGTCGGTACCTTCGAGCGCGTCTTCGAGCGCGGCGGGGAGCCTGCCCACGAGGTGTGGCGCGTCTACGAGGGTCGAATCGCTGAGGAATGGCCGTATTGCGGCGATTCGTTCGCGCTCGTTGAACCGGAGCGAGGGACCGAACACGTCTCGCGGTGGGTTCCGATCGACCGACTACGGCAGCCCAACGCGACGTTCAACGTGCCGGATGTGCTCGACGCGCTCACCGCGTAGCCGGACGACGCCCCGAACTCACAGTCCTCACAGCGGCGACCAGCGCTCGCCCGGGGCCGCGCGGAACGCGTACGCGTTCTCGCGCTCGACGGCGACCAGTCGGCCGCCGATGGCGAACAGGGCCCGCGGTTCGATCTCGTCGGGAAACGGCGCCTCCCACCGCATGGACCCGCCGGAACCGAGCGCGACCATGCGCCCCCGGGTGGGATCGTTGAATCCGCCCGAGTTCTCCGCGACGTACGCTCCCGTCGCGTCGACCGCGAGGTGGTCGGACGGGAGGTCCGACCGCTCGAACGCGATCTCGCCGGCGGCGATGTCGACTGCGGTCAGTGTCCTCCCGCGCGCGCAGTAGAGGCGCCCCTCGGTCGCCGCGACCCCGGACGGGCGCCGCTCCGGGGCGGAGACGTCGAGCGCGAACCGCCGGTCGAGGCCACCGTCGTACCCGACCAACGACTCACCCGGAGCGGCCGCGACCGCAGTCCCGTCGAGGGCGACGAGCCACTCGGTCGCGGCGTCGACCGTGCGCTCGCCGCGCCGATCGCCGCGCCGGTTGAAGCCGACGATCGCCGGTCTCGTCCCGCCTGCCGCGGACGAGGCAGCTCCGGGCGCGAACGCCCACGCGGTCTCGGCGTCGACCGCGACGCGCTGCGCCGCGTCCCCCGGTCCCCCGGCACCGTCCGCGCCGGCCCACAGGTCCGGAACCGCGAACAGGGGATCGCCGGTCTCGGCGTCGACCGCCGCGATCCCCCGCGTCCCCACCGCGACGGCGAGCACGTCGCTCGCGCGGACGGCTCGGAGGGACGGCCCGGTCTCGTCTCTCCCGTCGGTCGACTTTTCGTCGCCGCCGGACTCGCTCGCGAGGCGGGACCCGATATCGACCTGCCACCGGACTGGGTCGGCCGACGACCCGCCCGCGACCGACCCGGCGTCAGGCAGGTCGATCGCCGTCAGCCGCGCGCCCTCAAGCGGGAGGAAGACGGCGTCGTCGGCGACGGCGGGCGCGCCCGCGACCTGTCGGGCCGTCTCGTCGACCGTCTCGACGGTCCCCTCGGAGGTAAGGACGGAGACGGCCGCGTTCGAGACCTCGCGCCAGACCTCGTCCTCGAAGTCGTACGTGCGCCCGGACTGGTTCGTGACCGTGACCAGTCGGTCACCCGCCGGGAGGTGGAACCGCTCGTCGGCGAACGCGAGGCCGCCGGTTCGGATCGACTCCTCCCACGCGAGGTCGCCGCCGCCGGGAACGTAGCCGCAGCCGGCGGTCGCCGCCGCGAGCGCGGTCCCCACCCCCGCGAGCAGGCGGCGGCGGGTCGGCGTCGGCGAGGGAACCCCGTCGCCCGTCACGCCGGTTCACCCGCCAGTTCGCGGAGCCGCGCGACCCGCTCTCGGGTCGGGGGGTGCGTCTCGGGGAACACGTCCGTGCTCACCAGCTCCCTGTCACCGAACGCGCGGGCCTCCAAGGGTGCGAGGTACAGCGCCTCCGCGCCGCCGTCCAGCTCGCGGAGGTCCTCGTCGGGCATCTCGGGCATCGCCTCGTCGACGGTCCGGAGCGCGCTCGCCAGCGCGGCGGGGGAGCCGGTGATCTCCGCGGCCCCGCGGTCGGCCGCGTACTCGCGGTACCGCGAGAGCACGCGGTGGATCAGCACGCTCCCGAACCAGAACATCGCGGAGACGCTGAGTGTCGCGACGGCGCTGACCGTGATCACGACGAGACCGACCAGCAGCCCGCGGCCGTCGCGGTTCCCGCCGCCCCCGCCACCGGCCCCGAGGAACCTGACCAGTCCGTAGAGGACGTAGGAGGCGAGGACGGCGAGGTAGTAGGTGACGGTCGGCAACACCCACGCGACGGTCATCAGGCTCGCGTCCCGGTTGGCGAGGTGCGACAGCTCGTGGGCGAGCACGGCCTCCAGCTCTTCGTCGCCGAGCCGGTCGAGCAGCCCGGTCGTGACGACGACGGTGCCGTCGCCGGGGGTCCCGACCGCGAACGCGTTCGGGATTTCGGTGTGTTTGACGGCGACATCGGGACCGGGCACGTCGGCCTGCGCGGCCAGCCGCGTCACCGCGGCGTGGAGTTCCGGGTACTCGTCTGCCGAGACGCGCCGCGCGCCGACCGACCGGAGCACGGTCCGCGGCCCGTAGCGGTACTGGACCGCTAGCCCGCCGAGGACGACGACCGCGAGGAAGACGGGGTTGACGTACACCTCGCCGGTGTAGGGGCGCTCGTTCGCCCACTCCAAGAGTGGGAGGCCGACCGCGTTGATCAGGAAGACGAACGCGTATACGAACGCGAACGGGAGCGCGACCACCAGCGTGGTCGCGACGAGCATCCGGATCCAGAGCCCGCGGTCAGCGCCGAGCGCGCCGGAGCCGGGAGCGCCCCGGGGCGGCGACCGCTCGTCGCTCCCGAACGAGGGAATGGAGGGCGACATCGGTGTCGATCGGCCGGTTCGACTCTGACCGTTAAATGCTCTCGGTCGGCGTCGAACACCGCAGACAGAGGATCCCGGTGCCGGCCCAGTTCACGTGGGTCGACCCGCAGTTCGGACAGCGGTTCCCGTCGTTGTTGTACTCGGTCGTCCCTCGGGGCGCGGCGAGGTGGCCGTCATCAACCGCGCGCTCGATCAGGCCGCGGAACCGCTGCTTCTTGAATCGGGCGCGGTGCGCGAGGAAATCGCCCGGGCGGTCGGGGTCGGCGCCGTGGAGGTCCTCCCACTTGATCGCGATCTCGCCGTCCGCCTGCCCCCGCGCGACCTGCTTGATCGTCGCGGCCGCGGCCTCGAAGAGCGGCGTCGTCGCGAGCGCCTGCGGCGCGTCGACGCCGTCGCCCGCCGCCTCGTAGCGCGCCGCCGCGTCGTCGTACGCGTCGTCGGCGCCGCCCAGCCCGCCGGCGACCCGGAAGTCTGCGACGAACTCGCTCAGGCAGGCCCCCTGCCCCGGCTCGTCGAGGACGCGTCCGAAGTCGCGGCTCGCGGCGATCCCCTCGACCGCGCGCTGGGTCGCGCGACCGTCGGCGCCCGCGACGCGGTACGCGACCGCCGCGGCGAGCAGCTGTTGGAGCCCCTGTCCGATCCACCCCTTCTCGTCGGGCTCGAAGGGGTCGACCTCCGGCCGCGGGTCGGCCAGCACGCGTCGCCCCCCGCGGGTGTAGCGGTCGCCCGCCCGCTCGTACGCTCGCGCCGCCAGCGCGTCGACCGCCGCGTCGTGGTGGCCGCCGTCGTCAGTGTTCACACCCTGCTTACGGGCGGCGATGAGTTACGCTTGACGGGGACCGCTCGCGCGGCGGCGCCGACGCACCGCCGACCCGACGCACCGCCGCCCCGACGCCCCGACCATACTTACTTCCGGGCGTCGAACCGCTCGCATGGAGAGACCGGACGGCGCTTCGGGGTCGGGGGCAGGGTCGGGGTCGCAGTCGCCGGCCGAATCGACCGCACGGCCGGAGGCGGAATCGAGGCCCCGACCCGCGTCGAAGTCGGACGGCCCGTCGACCAGCGGGCGCGTCGAATGGCTCCTCGCCGCCGCGTTGCTCGCGGTCCCGATGGCGGTCGTGCCCGGCGGCGACGGGACCGCGACGCTGGTGAGCCTCTGGGGATTCGTGACGCTCGGCGCCGACGGCGGGATCGGCGGGTACCCGGTGTGGTCGTACTTCCTCGACCAGCCGCGGCCGTTCGCGACGCTCCCTCCGTCGATCCGCGCGTGGCCGCTCGCCGTCGGGTTCCACCTGCTCGCGCTCGGGAGCGCCACGGGCGGAGTCGCGCTCGGTCGCGAGGACCGGCGGGTCACCGGCGGCCTGCTCGTGTTCGCCGCGGCCGCGACGCTGTGGGTCGCCGCGGGGCTGGGCGTGCGCTTCGGCGTCGGGTCGACCGCTGGCTGGCTCTCGGTCATCCCCGCGGGCGCGGTCGCGGCGCTCCTCGTCGCCCTCGGGGCCTACGGGCGCGACCTCGCCGGGATAGCGACTCGCTGAGCGGCCGCCGGAACCCGCCCCGCCCTCCCGCCGTCCCCGCCC
>NZ_SGTV01000050.1:0-14502 GCF_005435035.1 Halorubrum sp. SD690R
TATTACCCCAAGTTCCGCAAGTTCCGATAGCCTCTGGCCGAAGGCAGGACGGTCTTCATGCATACCCGCTTTTGCCGGGCCAGAGGCACTAATGCTCCTGGTTCCGCCAGTCTACTGAAGAGCGACTGACCAAGACAAAATTAGCCCCGCGAACTTCCGTGAGGCGGTAACAAAAGCAAACTCGCGGGTTGACCAGCTGAAGGCGATCGAGTTGCCCAACGTCGACGACGTGGCCGACGACCTAGAGAACTACCTACGGACCGTCGAGCGCGCCGGAAGAACTCGACGAGTAAATCAAGGTCATCGAGCAGCCTGTGTAATATCCGGATGTCTGTAACTTCCAAAATCGAGTCTCAACACCCCGTCTTACCAACTCGAAATCGGGAGAAAGAATCGATGTTGACGCTGTTTAGTTCACTTTCACTCCGGCCCCAGAATCCTTATTCACATCCCGCACGTGTCCAGAATTACACACGTGATGTCTCACGAAAGAACGTGTGGCGCTGAGTCGGTCACGGCCGCACCACCGGCCACGACTCTCTGTCGCGCCTGCTGTCCTACCCGCTTCGCGTCCGAGAGGTGGATCGGACGACACTTAGTGTTCAGTAGGCCGGCGAAAATGAACACGTTCCGACAGCCGTTAAGTAGGGCCACGGTTCCATCAGGTGATCTGGGAACGCACCTCCGTGGAACTCACTCGCTCGATAAGTGAGCCAGATCAAAGTCAAAACGGAGTCGTTCGGCGACGACATCCTCGCCCCTCTACGCCGAGTAGAGGTTGGAGAGGTAACTGTCGACACTCCCACGGTTGCTATCGATATAAAAAAGACCCGCGAACACGAATCCGTTCAGGAGAACGCTCGGGGTGTGAACGAGCTTCACCGCTCGGTCAACGGGCAGACCCTCACGCAGGCCCTCCGAGGAGGTGAAGACGCGATCGTCAAGAGTCTCCAGAGAGGTTACAACAAGACACGAGAGGATGAACTGACGATCGCGTTCATCTCTTACGAGCTGACCACGCCGATCTCGGAGGGCGAAGCCGAGTACCTGTGCGATGTTATCGCGTCCTTCTCCGATGTGATGACGGTGCCTCTGATGCCGGAGTTGGCTCGGACTGTCGACTCCGAAAATGGGGTTTCAGATCCGGCCTTCCGGTCCTATCTCGAGAGTGTCAAGACGTTCTTGGACGTGGCCGACCGAGCCGCTCCGAAAATGCCCGTGATGGGCGTTGTTCCGATCCTCGGCCACGAATACACGACGGAGTTGATGGATGTGTACGGTCGAGAGCAGGTGCGTGCGTTCTGCCTCAACTTCGACCGGACGCGGATCACTGCGAACGCGAAGGTCGACATCGTCCGTCCGATGATGAACTCGATCGCACGAAGGGGCATCGAGGAGAGTGTCCTCTTCTACGGGATCAACCTTGATCCGGGCAATCGGGACAACAGTCTTGGAGGTCGCCCGGCGGCGGACTTCGCCGGTCTGGGAATGGGCCTCGACATCATCGGCGGCTCACACGTGAGTCCTCGGATGCCTCCGTCGGCATATGAGGACGCCGAAGCCAAATCCGGTGAGGACACGATCACGTTCAAACTGTTCGACAAAAACGAGTGGATCTACCGCGACGTTCCGCTTGACGAACTCTCTGAAGTGTTCCCCGAAGACTCGTCGCTCGATGCCGAACACGTAGTCGAGCGCTGTCGACGGTCTCCGAAGAACGCACTGAACCGGCTTCAGAAGGTCGTCAACGCCGAACAGAAGGCCCTAGCAGCCGGCGAACTCCACCCCGAAATTGAAGACGGTAATCTGGTGGGGTACCTCGCTGAAAAAAAGGGCGTGACGCCGTCGACCACGGCTTCGTTCCAACGGGTCCGAGGAGACTTCGATTCGGGCTTGGAACAGTCCGGTCTCGACGACTTCTAAGCGATTTAGGAGTCGGTGTTCGGACACGAGCCGAACGCGGCTTCGCGCTCGTGTTCGAGCGTTTTCATCGGCTCGCCACAGACGGGACAGAGATCGTACTGTGGTTGGTCCTCTTCGAACGCCACGGTTACTTCAGCCAACTTTGCCCACTCGTTTCTGAATCCGTCAGGGCCTTCGCTCGTGTGCCAGAGGACCAGCTGTGAGTCGGGCCCCGGTGCCGTGAGTAGATAGTTCGAACCCGCCGATTCCATGACTAATTTCGGGCCGAAATACGTCGACGTCCGCTTCACCACCGTTAGATCGTCGGGAATCGACTGACCGGGCGAAATATTCGTTACGGTGTTCTCGACTCTGATCCGATCGTGGCGTTCGGCTCGTAGTATCACGCTCTTCGAATCGTAATTGGTGACGGGTTCCTCATGTGGCTCGCGTCTGGCGACCGCCGGATCGGTATCGAGTTGCCCGCTCATGGCTTGATAAACGTCTCTCAGAGGAAGAAGGTAAATCCCGACCGCAACGGTAACTGTTTCTTGTTCACAGAAGGGAGGTATAAACAAGATAGATACAATACCCGAATTATATCCATTAGAGGCCTTGGAGAGCGGGTTTTACTAACTGACCACCAAAACACGGTCTACGAATACCTATCCTCCACTTACCGAAGTACCTGATAACCGGAGACGGCGGCGACGAGCAGTGCGATCATGGTTTCGCTGACGAAGCTACCGGATTCGTGAACGTCCCCGAGACGGTGACTTAGATGAATTCGCTCGTCGACCGGCTGAAGACGGGCAAGTTTCTGACGCCGACGACGTGGCCGGCAACCTAGAGAACTACCTCCAGACGGTCGAGCGTGCCGAGAAGTTTGACAAGAAGATCACAAAGATAGACGACCTGATCGACGAGATCGTTACGAGTTGTGCGGACTCACTGACGAGAGATCGAGATAATGGAAGAAGCAACTATCTGTGGTCGTGATTATTGCGCTAATTCCTCCCACTCGGTAGCACGACAAACCCGTAACGGGCGTTTTTCGGTTTCGTTCTCACGACGTCCGATATCAATTCCTTATGTAACATATAGATAACACCGGGAAACAAGAGTTACATAAGGAATTACGACGGTGTTGAGCAGCTACTATAACCACCCGATCTCGGCGGGTGATCAGCTGTCTTGCTCTTTACCAATGCCTCTAGAATTCTCGTTACAGTCAACATCAACCGTGCGGCTCTGTTGACTCGATGGAAACGCTGCTACCCTAGCAGAGCGTGAAACAAGATATGGGGCGCAAGAGACCGACCTGGATTTCGTGCCACAGAGCACGTTCTGTTGACTGGTCCGTGTGCGAAAGAAGCCGAGTCATGGGCGTTACAGCCCGGATGCCGCGCTCCGCGGCATCCGGGAAAGCCCGAATAGGTGAATCTCTGCTTCACGCACTGGCGTCCCGGGTGAACCAATCATGTACCTCGGAATCGACGTCCACAAACGGTACGCACAGGTGGCAGTGATGGATGAGGCCGGGAAGATCGTCGAAGAGGTTCGCGTCGAGAACGCGAACCTCGACGACCTCGCCCAGCGGTACGCCGGCGCACAAGCCGTGCTTGAGGCGACCTCCAACTACTACCACATCCACGATACGCTGTCGGAGCACTTGGATGTGACCGTTGCTCATCCGAAAAAGATCAACCAGATCGCAGACACCGACAAGAAAACCGACCGCGTTGACGCCAAAGAACTCGCGCGGATGCTCCGGTTAAATTCGGTGCCTGAAAGCTACGTTCCGACCGAGGAGGTCAGGGAAGCCCGCGCACTCGTGCGCGGGCGACAGACCCTGGTCGAAAACCGTACCAAGTACGCCAACAAGGTCCATGGACTCCTCTCCGATCACGGCATCACCGAAGACGTGAAACCGCTAACCGTGGAGGGACGAGAGTCCCTGCGGGGACTCTCGATCCCGACGCCATTCGACACGCTGCTCGAGTCGTACCTTGACCTGATCGAGTCGCTCACCGAAGAGATTCAGAAGCTCGATGAGACGATCGAAGAGCGCGCTGGGTCTCTGAAGGAGACCCAGCTGCTCATGACTATTCCCGGTGTGAGTTACTACACTGCGCTGACAATCTACGCGGAGTTAGGTGGGATCGACCGGTTTGACGGTGACAAGGAGGTTGTCAGTTACGTCGGATTGAACCCGGTGATCCGCGAGTCAGGCGACTCGCGGATCGAAGGGGGCATTTCGAAACGTGGATCAGGGCGTGTACGATGGCTGCTCGTACAAGCAGCAAACACCGCAGTTCATACGAGTAACGACGAGTATCTGAGTCGGTTTTACGACCGGTTAGCAAGCCGGAAGAACTCACAGAAAGCGATCGTGGCAGCAGCTCGGAAGATGCTGGTATCGATCTACCATATGCTTGATCGGGGAGAAGCGTACGATCCACCGGGTGTAACCGCATAGACGAGGGATCTGAGGGCCGCCGGACCGGCGGCCCTCAGTGGCCGGCCGAGGCCCTCCGTGAGCGTCAGCTATCGCCAGACAGCGACCGCACCGCAGACACGTTCCGACCGCCTGCCGGTTGTGAGAACAGCAGATCCCCGGACGGCGTAATTATTTTGTCGTTAGACGTGGTTTGCCCGGGTAGCAGCGTTTCCATAGGTGAAATTCTCTGTATCTCACACGCTAATCCTATCCGTTCATGATGATTTCGACAGGACCACACTACTACATCAATCTATCAAAAAACCTACACCGATAATCAAACCAGATAACATGCCTGAAACGTGCGCCACAATACTGGTACGGTTTTGTGACAAAACATCAGTGGCCGGGACCAAGATTATCAGCAATATCCCTAACACAATCATCAGCAACTCAATACTATGGCGAGGTTCAAACGACCTGTTCAACTGAAGTACATCGCGAGCCTCCATAATCAGGTTAGAACGGTAAACCGACGCAAATACCCATAGGCCGTACGCTCCCCCGCTTGCTCCAGCAACGAGCCAAGGTGGGTCTACGAATATAATAGCACCAACGGCGGGTACTATAGTACTGACCACAGAGAGTGTAAAGAAAACAGAAAGATAATTCCGAGGTGATAGATGGGGCTCGATTACAGAACCTCCGATGAATAATACAACAGCGTTTCCAAGTAGGTGTGTAGGGTCGTTCATATTGTGTGATATGGGAGAAAACAACCAACCGGTACCCGGCTTAGAAGTGAAATAAAACCATTTTACAGCGCTCTCGACGCCTACCTGACTCGCAACTAGTAACTGGACACCGTACCACAGAACGAGCATCACGACTAACCCAATAGTGTAGAGCCGTCGTTTGACCCATTCGGTCAAATAAGACATCATCTCGATACTACTTGCTCTCTTTTTTACGCAAGACTGTAGAGCTTCTTCCCGGATTTTCTTCTGGTACTAATGAGACCGTAGTGTTCCAGATTCGTCAGATGTGCGTCACGGAAGTACCGCAGACTAACCGGGTCGTTGTGGCGCTCGGAGTATCTCTCGTGGGGTTCACACTGGATCAGCGGTCCATCCTGTTGAAGCACGCCGACGACAACCCACTGGTGATCGTTGAGCTTCGAGTACGTATTCCTGGCAATTTCACGTTCCGCCTCGGAGATCGAGTCGTCGACGAGTCGCCGCGGGATGTTCGACAGCCCCTCGCTGCTCGCCTTCCGCGCCGCCACCCGGAGCGTCGTGATCCCCATACGCGCGTCGCCGTCGGAGAGCCACGCGATCGTCTTGAACACCTCGTCGCTCTCGCCGTTCGGCCCGAGGCCTTCACGAGCCCGTCGCTCCAGCATCTCCGCGATCGTGTCCCCGCCGTACCGGTCGAACCGGACCCGGTAACCGACAGAGATGCGAGAGCGAACGCGCTCGTCGAGGTCGGTGGCTAGGTCGATCTCGTCGTTCGCGATGCCGATCCACGAGAGCCCGCGAAACTCGTGGAGGTCGTAGAGCAGCTCGGTCTCGCGTAGCTGGTCGACCTCGTCGAGGATGACGACGCCTGGGCCGTTGAAGTCGCGGTGGACGCGGTCAAGCAGCGTCGACGTCGACGTGGAGCGCGGGACCGCGGTGCCGACGAGGCCGCGGGATAGTCGTTCGAGGACGGCGTTCCGCGTGTAGTCTCGCCAGCAGTTCACGTAGCCGTACGGGACATCGAGGCCCTCGCGACGGTCGTCTTCCCAGCGCCGGAGGGGCCGAAGAGGAAGCAGTTCTCGGCGCGCTGACCGTCTTCGATCGGCGCGAGGGCGTCGGTGACCTCGTTCATGTGGCTGTTCCGGCCGACAATCGGATCGGGGAGGTGGTCGTCTTCGAAAACCGCTCCGTCGCTTATCACATCACCGAGGATTCTTGCCGAGGTATATAAAGTGAACTCGGGGTGTTCCGGATGGTTCCGGATGGGATCTTACGGAGTCCACCCAGTTATCTGAATAATACCGACAGCCACGATCAGAACTGAAAGAATCGCAGCAGCATACTGGGCGTACCTCGGTTGGAGGTAGTTTACACGATAGTAATCTCTGTCATATACCATGAATGTGTAGATTCGCCACCGACGATTCCCCGACATCTTGTTGACCTCATAGTCGTATTCTTCACTAGCTTCCCTGATTGTCGCTTTGTCAATTCTCACGGCGGCGTGGCCCTGGTAAGACATAATATCGGGAGATAGTGTCTCTGTAGTGCTTTCACCCGGCTCTAAGCCGAGGCGGACGTGAGCTGTTTCATCACCGTAATTTTCCTCAGATTCATCGAATTCCACACGAGCGAGGATCTGCCCACCAATAGAAGAGTCAGAGATATTGGTGGCGGTTATTTTGAATTCGGGATTTTGATCCGTGAAGTACACCGTCCGGGACCTTTCGAGATCCCCCTCAGCACGAACTGAGAGCATATCGACACTGGCATCCGATGATTTACGGACTCTAGCTTCACGACTCGCTGGCATAGGGGTTCAACAGACGGATGAATAATGAATTCTAGGTAGAACACTCCCGGACTCAACGAAGGTCTAGGTCCAAGCCCTCAACTCTGATTCAGAGGTCTCGAAGAAGTAGTTAGGGTCGGTTCAGACTTCTCCCCGTCTTCGACAGCACATCGCACTGCTTCGCCTGTCGGACGTGATAGTCTTTCTCCGATGGGTCATCAGCCTCTAACGCTTCGCTGAGATACTTGTCCACACTGTTTCGTTCCATCTCATCGCCTCGTCATCAGGTGATCTAATTAAATGAATCACTTCAGATTATTTCGAGAAAGGATCATATAGAGTGAAATTGTTAGACAGCTGCTGGAGAGTTAGATTCTAAGCGAAAGTTCAGACTTGAATGAACACATGTGTTGTAATCGGACCAATGGTCACCTGCTCATCGTCAAATCTCACAATCGCCTATCGTACCGTTCGTTCATCGAATTTGTAATCCACTGTCGTAATCCATCACTCTCTCCCCACCTGAGTCCGAACTCACCACGAACGATACGCAAACACCGACTAGAAGAGATCTGCGGAGTCACCAAATTCCAACTGGTTAGATACCAGCGCTCTAACAGTGAATTCAGCAGGCAAATCAGTGTCAGGACAGCGTGTTCATGGACGACGTAACTAAATTCCGTCTCAAGCCAAAAATTATGGCCAGCATCGTTTCGGCATTCCCGTACGAACTGAGCTAACTTTTCTTCTTCAGTCGAAATGATATCCTCGTCACTCGCTTCTTGAATGAGATACGCGAGATCACTAGAACTCGACAAGCGTTCGCCCAAAGCCTTTTCTAGGAATGTTGCTCCCCGAATGAGCGCAGCAAACGGTTCATCCTGCTCCAAGAAGTGCTGGCACTCACTCAGTTCAACGAACAGTAGCAGCTTATGCTCTTCATCGTCAGGAAATAGCGTTTTGAGATTTCCGATGAGTGAATAGAGTGTACCAGTCCGACCTAAGTTCTTAAGCTGCCACTTGATTGTCTCAAGTGCTTCTTCAGATCCTTCTGCCATCACTGCCTCACCGCGCGGGACAGCATAATCTGGATCTACATCGATATCATCTGGGTCGATAGAATAGATATATGCGAGGAGTTTGAGGCCAAGTTGGCGGTTCTGCTCGTAGACCTGTTCTCTGATTTGATTTCGAAGCACATCCTCGTTGGGGAAGGAAGGACCGGGGACCATGATTGTTAATAAATACTGGATTCTGGATGTTCTAATATTTGTTCGCGAATGAATCACATGAATATCAGACTCTTCTCGACGGTGTCGATGAACTGGTGAGACTTGGACAAACGCTCGGCGAATCAATACGCACACTACCGCTGAATATAGAACGCATAGATCTCAATCGTGATTTTAGGACGTAAAAGTAGCGTCGTACGATCTACATACCACTGCTTATTGAGGATATGAAAGAGAGAACAGCAAGTAGGTCAGCAACAGTTAGCAATCCACCAATAGCGACAATCATAGTTACGAAACGACCTGCTACACCCGAAAATACGCCTGAAATCATATCCGGCGGAGTCACTCCAAGAAGCATTGACACAAACACTATCAAAAACAGATAAGCGACGTTTGCGGTGACAAGTCCAACCGCTATCCCTACTGCGTCGCCTCCAGTAGCACTCATCAACAGATCTCTGAAAGGCGGTTGTGACAAAACTATCGCTCAACTACATTTGTGTAGACCAGAATCTCGTAATATCATCAGAGGGCATTCGAGCGGCCATGGCGAGAAGCACATCCTTCTCGCCCGACTGGCGAGTAGTCCCTCAGCTTAAATGAAAGACTGTGTCGGTCAAACTCCCCAAGCCAGACAGAAAGAGGGTGCTGAATACAGAGCGCAAGTGTGGCAGCATCAAATAAAATAAGAAAGGACTGTCAGAGAATAATATATGACTGATATAGGTTACAGGCTATCGGAACCAGTCACGGAATATTCCCTTAACAAAATTACCAAAGAAGAATTCAAGAAACGGGTTAAATCGATTGAGACATCGACTGAGGGCGCAAACTGGTGGACGGTTTGTACTGCTATTTTAGATGAGACACACAAGTCGAACTACGCAGACATCGCAGAACCACTCTTGGAATTGTATAATAGGGAGGATTTGAAGAGGATATTTGGGGAGGAAACAATTGAGGAAGTTGTGTGAATCTATGCCAACTCCCCTCTCTGTATCTCGCACGCCAATCCTATCAGCCCCTTAGGATTTCAACAGAGTCAATGAAATTGTAGCCAATCATTTGCTTCCGACTAGTGATTTCCACTAAAGCATGACCAGAATCGTGATCCTCCCCGCTGGTCGCGACGACGCGTTTGAGGACTACAAGCAGTTCATCCGAGATGGGCACCCAATTGAGGATATTGAGTCCTACCTCAATACAAGTATGAGATTTGGCGACTAAAGGCCGCCAGAACCCTTCGAGAACAGAGTCACTCTTCCTCGTACGTGATGTTCATCAGCCATTGGGAGAAGGCGTCTGCCTGCGGATCGACCTCCTCTTCACCAATGAATGGCGAGAGCATGTCGCCCGCCATCAGCAGTGAAAAGTCACGATCAGATGCTGTTGGTTCGAGATAGTAGGTCCGTTGACCTTCGTACACCGTTTCCTCACGCTGGATCAGCTCGGCACTCTCGAGCGCTTCGACTAGTCGGCTTCCTTTTCGCGAAGAGACATCTAGCTCTTTCCAAAAGTCGCTCTGGTGAATCCCACCCGTCTCACGGACCAGTTCAAGACCCGCACGTTCGTCCTCCGAGAGATCGGCTTCACCCTGTGACGCACTCATATTCCAACAGCTAACGCGTCTCCATTATAATCGGTCTTTCTGTCGCTAACACTCGTTATGAGATTGGTCGTGATTGCTGTACTGATCAGGTCGATCCACCGGAGTGAATCTCTCAATAGTCCCCGGCAGAGTCAAACACGTCGGTGAAGTCCTGAAGAATATCTTGTGACGACTTTCCATCAGCACGAGATGGAATTGGATCCTCCCAGCATTCGACCTCGAGTGTTTGTGCATCCGATATCTGATGCGGATCAGTCGTCACGTTGAGAATTGCCGTATGGTAGATAGCAAGGAGTCGGTGGTGATGGACACTCACGTGATCGATGCCAGCTCGGTTCAGAACTGCTGGGATGTCCGTGGGACTGGAGAGAGATACCGAGACGGTTGGAGAATCCGGGTCACCCATACCAGCAATTCTCACATCAGACAGATAAACTACCCTGTGCTGGAGAACCTCGAGGGACTCGCGTTGACCGTTGAGAGACACTCACGTTAGGGCCGACGTCGACCGTAACGTGTCTCCTCTCGTCACGTCGCCAGACCGACTCACCGGTCAGCATTCGAGCGCGTGTGATACGACTGTCCAGACTTGAATTCGGTCAGTTCCTCGATCCGCGATTCCAGCTCTTCGACTTCGTCGCGAAGCTGGTCGGCGTCGTCAGCATCGCTCGCCGCAAGTTGGTCTTTCAGCCCTTGGAGCCGCGTCTCCTTGCGATCTTCGTCCACCTCGGCTTTCCGAACGTACTCGGTTGCTTCAATCTCGTAGACGTCGCGTTCAGCGACATCAGTCACCTCGAGGGCGTCGTCAACCTTCCCCCGATCAACGCTCACCACCCGGTCACGGTCGATCCCGGCTGATTCGAGCGTGTCCAGCACCTCATCGTCGTCTTTGAGCGAGCGGTTCGTCCGAGCAGTCCGCTGGACCGAGCCGTACGATCCCGAGACCGGTCGGTCGTGATGGAGTCGGTCTAAGAGCGTGTCGGCGATCTCCTTGCGGAGGTCGTTGGCGTTCCGTTGAACGCCCGAGAGCAAGGTATACAGGTCGATGAGTGTTCCTGTCTCCACCCCGTCGAGCGCCTCCACCTCGTGGCGTTCCAGCGCGTCGACGAGCAAGAGCGCATCCGCGTAGACATCAAGGTCAGGTTCTGTCCGTTCGTCGGGGGCAGGGTCAGAAGACGGGCCCTCGTCCAATAACAATGAGGTGGTTGGCGCTTCAGTCTCGATGATCACACCTCGGTCGTCGTTCACCTCGAATCGTGGATGAAGACTCAATACCGTCGGGTATGGATCCGCATCGGGTGGGAGTCGATCGAGGTCGAACCCATCGGTAGAGTCGGTGACACGCCGATATAGTGTCTCGAACTGGTCTTTTTGAAGCGGTCGCGACTCACCGCTATCGGTGAATCTGATGATGACACGGTGTTCTTGGACGCCAGTTATCTGAAACCGGTCGTTCGAGAGTGGTGTCCGGAGCGTCGCTCCTTCTGGGAGGTCATCTAACCGCTCAAGGAGATTGTGCCAGCTGACCCGAAACGACATATTCGTAGTGAGACCGTTGGACGCTAAATGCTTGAGGCTGCTTATAGAACTCACAGCTGTATCCGAGTGCGTGGATTCTGATTGGATGGATTCGGAGGAGGGATCCCACATGGAACCCATTACAATTGCCAGTTAGCCGATTTAGCGGTGTGTAAACCGCCCGAATACAGACACCGGGACAAAATAACAGTAATTGTAGGTATGTCTGACGCTCGGCGTGAGTATTAAGACGGAGGCAAGCGCAACATCGCAGTATGCACGGCTAGGCGATGTTTAGAAAGGGGGGAAGTTCCCCTGTTGGCAGCAGGGGCCGCTTGGGAAGGGACAGGATGGCACCTGTCCGAGGAATCGTTCCTATTCCTCATTTCTTCCGAAGTGGTCTTAATGGTTGCGGTGGTGAGAGTCATCTCCGGCTTTCGCCGATAACCCTCTCTGCTGTCTCTGAGACGGCCGATTACCCGATTTTCGGCCGTAGCGTCGAGCACGTGCGCGGAGAGCGCACTATGCAGGACCACCCGGCTCATGGAGGCGTGCCAGCGGCGTGAGTCGCTTCGCTGTCGTTGGCTGTTCCAACTGTAGCCAGCACTGGGTCATCGAGGATGCCGTCAGTAGCGGCGCTGCTACCGCTCGTGAGTGCCCTCGGTGTGGGAGTCAGTATTCAGATGGCCAGTTGCGACGTCGAGCGAGAGCGGACACGTGGGAGAACGCTGTTGAGCAACGGGCGGCGCTTCTCGCGAATACTCGTAACGCCAGCGCTGAGTTCGACGAGGTTGGCCGCTACGCCGATCTTGAAGACGAATGGGACCGCGACCTTGTCGGCCAACCACTCGGCGTACAGGTGCTTACAGGTGCCTTCTCAGACGATCAGCATCTCGACACGGGAGAGCAAGAGACACCCGACAAACCCATTCATAGCTCTCGTCAGCTTGGAGATCTCCGCTGTGATGAGGACGCGGGTCTCTGGGTGGTTCAGCAGTACCCGGCTGTGTCGTCTGGGACAGTACGCCTCGATAAGGAGAGTCGGCCGGGTGAACTCTGGCAGCGTCTTGTTTCTGTCCTCGGAGCCGATATTGCGCTCGCCGTGCGCGAACTCGTCGGCGGTGTCGCTGATGGGGCGGCTTGGCAGACGCTTGAATCAATTATCGACGATCAGCTCGGGACAGTCGACCGAGAGGCGCTTCCAGACGCAGAGAGCCTGAACGGGTCGATCGTTGCGTCGACGCTGTTGAGCTTGTGTAAAGACGTCGAGTCCGAGCAGCATCAGCAGGCGCTCGAACTGCTCGAGAGCTTTGGGAGCGCAGAGTTCGGCCCGCTTGGCATCGGGTTCCCTGGTGAGCTTGCGGATGTTCGCCGGGTTGTGAAACCGTTGCTCGCAGCCGCAGCCCATACGCCGACACTCACCGTGCGGATCGATGAGTCATTCCGGGAGATCGGCCACGCTGACCAACGCCGGCAGATGGTCCAACTGCTCAGTTGGCTTGGCCACGGTGTGGATGTCCGGATTGTGTTTGAGTCGTCCATCTGGATGCGGCGCTTCGCTTGGAGTTATGATCCGGAGATCGACATCGACGAACTGGATGGGAACGTCCCGGACGTGGCAGCGTTCGATGTGAGTTCACAATGCGATACAGGCCAGCGCGCTCACGGAACTGTCGACGACCACGTCGCGGCTGCGTGTGAGGCGCTTGAGACAGACGGTGAGGTTGTCGCAACCCTCGCCCGTATTGGCGCGGAAGCCGGCCAGACAGCCGGCTACGAGGCGCTCTATGAGGCTGCTCCGTACGATGACCCCGACCAGTCCCGGAACAACGTCGCGTACCACCTACGCCAGCTTCGCGAACACGAACTCGTGACGGATCGTATCGCGACCAGCGATGGGAGCAAAGTCGCAATTCGCCCGGCTGGCGTGCGTTTCCTCGAAGAAATCGGCCGATCTGGAACGCAACAGAAACCCCTTCAGAATTTTGTGAGTCGGACCGGAAAATCTGACGACAATGTGGAGTCTAGACCCGCGCACACACGTGAGGGGGGGACCGGCTGGAGCCGCGACCGCCTCCCAGCACTCCACACCATCCAGCCGCTTCCTCGCTCCACGTATCAGGCCGCCGTCGCGGCGACCCCCGAGAATGGCGTTGCAACCGTCGATGCGGCGGTTTCCGAGTGGGACGATCGAGCGGCTCCTCGGCGCTACATGGACTGGGACAATAATCGACTCGCTGTGGCCGCCGAGGTCGACAATCCGATGCAGTGGGCAGTCTGTACTGCTCGGTCGTTGGGTGACGAGTTCGTCTGGGACAATCTGCTAACTGACGAGCGACTCGACGAGAATGGTGAGTTCCGCCGACTGCTCCAAGAGGCACCCAATATTCTACAGAACAGTGCGTGCCTCGGATGGATTGCTGAAGAAGACGAACTTGTCGACGATGTCGATGAGTTTGGCGACCGCATACAAGCCGTTCTCGAGGAGATTTGCGAAATGACGCGAGACATGACTCACGGCGAGTACCGTGAGTACAGCTCTCGGACGGCGTTTCGGACGAAGATTCTCACGGAGTCACTCGGCGTGATTGGCGTAATGACTCGATTACTGGACTTCGCCGGCGTGGACATCCTCCGAATCGGTCGGATACCCCGGTTCAAGAACGATTTTGCCGACGAGAAGCTCTCAGCTATCGCGAAGTTCGTTGGAATCAACTCGGCGATTGGGTCAAAATACGGGATGGCGTCGGTGTTTCGGCAACTGTTCGAGGACCGTGACGAGGTCCTCCGGTGGTCACTGGATGTCGATGTCAACGCCGCAGAGCCGTTCGGTGAGCTCATCGGCTCGTGGTGTCTGTTTGCTGATTACGGCGACCGCCAGGACGTGTTCGCTGAGAAGCTTCGATCCAACGTCTCGCCGAAGGACATCCGGGATGATGCCCCCGAGATCGGTGTCCGCGTCCCCGTCCAGACGTCGACAAGTCGGGCCCAGTACCGAGATCTGCTTGAGGAAGCGCTTGAGGCGAAGAATCTGCTTACAACTCCAGAGGCAGTATCGGTGCTCCACGGGCTGTGTCGGTCACCGCTCGCAATCGCGAACGGCGTCGCTCGTGCTCTGGAGCCGGAAGCCGAGACGCGACATATCCGCTCTGTAGAACTCCGACGCATCATCGCAGCACTGTCCCCAGAGCAGGTACTCCGAGATGCGTCGTCAACGCCGCGAAAGGCCCTTGTGGCACTCGCGGGCGCTGAAGAATTCCTGACGCAGT
>NZ_SGTV01000051.1:0-13054 GCF_005435035.1 Halorubrum sp. SD690R
TTGAGGTGGGCTACTCGCAGTCGGCAAATGGAACCGGGTTCGGACTGAATATTGTCAAACAGATTGTTGATGCTCACGACTGGCAGATTCGCGTTACGGACGGGACGGACGGTGGAGCACGGTTTGAGATCACGAACGTTAATTTTGTGAATAAATAGGCATTATTAACATCCTATCTAATTTAATACGGGCGCAGCGCTACTGTATCGCGTACATCGAGCAGCACGCCGACACGCTGCTCCGGAGGTTCGAGAAATGGCACGATCTGAATCCGGATCCGACTGGCGGGAGGAGTCCATGAGTGACGCCGAACTCGAAGCGTTCGAGGACGCTGTCGGGGACCTCGACGATCGCGTGAGTGAATTCCTCGCTGAAGGGTCGGACCTCTCTGCGGAGGAGATCAACGACGACGTTGAGGACCTCCCCATGCCCGATCCGCTTGACGACCGCGCTGCCGAGGAGTAAGACCTCGGCCGCGCGGGGTGTACGGCGGTCACAGGCCGCTCGTTTGAGGTGGTTTTAGTTACAACGAATTCTATAGGGGGGAGTATGGGAATTCCTATAAGATAAACTATATTTTAACAAATAGGACTCTCATTAGGCCCCACAACCCGAGATAGCACGTCATATTTGAGATGTTAGGGTCGTTCAGGATGTGCGTGAAGACTACTTTGCGGATATTGCGGTTGTTTCAAGCTCTGATTGAATATATTCAGCGGTGCCCAGAACCCGGCTTCAGACCCCCCCTGAAACTCTCACCCCTGCCTGATGTGTTTTCACGCGGCTCAATACGATATGGGTGTCTGTCCATGTGATGAGTTGAGTGCGCCACAACAGGCGCACCACGAATAACAATGGCAAGTCGTCGTAAATTCATCGTCGGTCTGGGCGCATTGGCTTCAGGTAGCGCTGCTGCAGTAGGCACGGGCGCGTTCACTACTGCATCTGCCCAACGGACTACGCAGGTTAACGTTGCCGCGGACTCTAGTGGTTACGTTGGAATCTCCGCTAATGGCCCCTACGCCTCCGGAACTGGCGATGGCCAGCTCGAATTAGACTTCAGTAGTAGTAATTCACAGGGTGCTCTCGGAGATGGAAAGGGGCTAAATCCAGATTCAGAATACAACTTTGATAACGTATTCCAAGTCGCAAACCAGGCAGCGGGAGGTGATGTGAGAATTATATGTACTACGTCTGGTTTTAATCTAGATAATCTTGAAATTGAGGCTGTTGGAGGAACAGGCCTATCGAGCAGCCCGCAGTCGCTACTTGCTGAAGACTACACCGACCCAGTTAATGCCCCCAAACTGGTGGAACCAGATTCATTCACTGTTGACCTGACGATGGAAACAAACGGGTCCACAGACAGTGCCGCAGGTGGAACACTAACAATTCACGCTGCGAGAGGCAATGAATACGAAAGTGCTGATTTTTCTTCCCTATTCTAAGAGAAGAAGATTCAGCAACTTTTGATTTGGTGAATATTCAAAAAACCGACTTGGCCTCCTAAACCATATGAAACGACGAACCTATCTTTTCGGGTTAGTCGGGGTCACTGGAGGGGGAATGTTGGCATCGGGTACTGGTGCGTTCAGCAGTGTACGTCTTGAACGCGAAGTGTCGATTGAGGTTGTCCCTGACGATCAAGCGTTGTTATCACTCAAAGTTCCATATTCGGGAGACGCCATCCAAATTAAGAACGGTAAATTAGCTATTGATGCCGCAGAGGAAGCGGAAGATGGCGATGAGGGAGTCAAAGCTGGTTCAAGTCGCGAGTTTGGTGACTGGAATTCTGCTGGGAAAGTGAAAACACCCGCCATACAAGTGGTGAACCAGGGATCACAACCTCAAACTGTTGAGTTCACATACAGCTGGGACTCGGCCGAAATCGGACACTCCTCTATGAAGTGGTTCGTTAGTTGGCAGCCAACAGGGCGGAATAAAAAACACTTCGTAGTGGATGACACTCAGGAAGAGGCGAGTATAACAGCCAAACATCTAGCTCCCGGCAAGGCGCTTGATATTGCGTTCCGCGTTGACGCGGCTAATGCGGGTGACAAACTCTCTGGCGAAATCTCTCTGGAGAGTACGGCAGTAGAAGACGAGCAGTCACCCCCCGGTAATCCGGACAAATAGGATTATCCGCTTGGATAGCTCGCTCTTCTCCTTGTGAGGTCGCGTTAGGTGAGTTGTAACCCTCAGTCGCGGGATCTCCTACAGAGCATATAGACTGGATACATATAGTCTGAAAATGGGGGGTTCCAAACGGGGTTTCGAAGGGGTTCCAAAGGGGGGGTTGGAACCCGAAGAGCCGAACGGGAATAGACCGAATTGTGGTTGTTAGAATCGATCAAGAATCATTTGGCATACTGATGCCCCCACGTATTCGGATAACGCGTATGGTCACGAATAATGGCCCCAGTACACCCTCGCCGGTGGACGTCGACCCCGATACAGTCCCGCGTGTTTGATTCAATACGTAACCTCCGAGAAACGTGTTTGGCGGGGGGATCGGCCGTCAATATGTCTGAAACGGGACTATTACGGAACTGCTCGCGGTCGCGACGGCCCGCAAGTTAGCTAAGACGCGCCGATCGTGTTAATTGATACTCGACTTCGATGTGTTTTATTTGTCTCAGTTCGCTCTGTAAATGTGAATAATATCGTTTGTTCGACTCGCACCAGTTTCAAGCAACCCCTTCAGTTGTTTCAGGCACCGCGTTATCAAGATATCTGAGCTATAACAGCCCGTAACACAGCGATGCCCACCGCCCGCCGCACCCTGACTCTCACCCTGCTGCTCGTAGCGGCGGGCTCGCTGATCTTCACCACGGGCGCGGCGGTGGTTGACGGCCCGGCCGACACCGCCGCCGACGGCAACCTTGCGGTCCAGCCCGCTGACGGTCCGAATGGACAATACGCCTACCTGAACGACGACGACGAGATTGCGATCGACGTGTCGGCGTCGAACCCGAATATCCAAGATCCCTCCTTTGAGGGTGTCAACGTCGGGGCAACCGGGACGATCGACGAGGTGTTCACTATCACGTACACGGGCGAGCAGTTCGCGCGGGTCTGGATCGCGTACCCGAACGAGTCCGTCGCCTTCGTTGCCGACGGGGAGTCAATCGAGGGCAACGAGAGCAGCGTCACGCTGGCGCCGAACGGGACGGTTACGATCGGCCTCGCGCTCGATACGCGCGGCGCGACCGCCGGAACGCGGCTAGGAGCCAATGAGTTCTCGATTGAGGCAGAGCTCGCGGAACCCGAGGACATGGCCGATTCATCACCCGAGACGGGCGAGTCCGCCGGGGAGGTCGACGGCGGTGAGCCGAGCGTGACGGTCACGTCTCCGAGCGAGACCAGTCGCGGGTTCCGCGCGACCGATGTCGCTCGCGGGGGCTCGGTTCGGTTCGAGGCCGGCGGGATGCACCTCGCGGGCGGGAACGTCACTCTCGACTGGCTCGACCTGAGTGGCGTCCGGACCGAGAGCGTCGAGGTGAACGCGGTCGGCAGTCCCAACCCGGTCGCGAACGGGAGCGCACTCGCCGCGCCGACGAGCCCGCGCCCGATCTCGTACCTCTCCGTGGACCACGACTTCGCGCCCGACGAGGTCGACGAGATGACGATCCGGTTCAGCGCCGACCGGAATTACCTCAACGCGATCGGCGCCGAACCCGAGGCCGTGACCCTCTACCGGCAGACCGACGCGGGCGAGTGGGCAGAAAAACCGACCGCGGTTATCGACGACCCGACCCGGACGCCGGGGGTCTCGGCGGACCGCGTCCACTTCCGCGCGACGACCACGGAGTTCTCGACGTTCGCGGTCGCGGCGCACGCGCCCCGATTCGACGTGACCGACGCGACGGTCACGCCGGGGGCGACCGAGCCAGGCGAGGCGGTGACCGTGCGCGCGACCGTTCGGAACGGGGGCGGCGCGGCCGGCGAGCGCACAGTGACGCTCACCGCCGACGGCGACCCGATCGGGAACGAGACCGTGGCGCTCACGCCGAACGAGACGGCGACGGTCGCGCTCCGCGGGACCGTCGAGACCGCCGGGACGTACGAGATCGCGCTCGACGGGACGCCGGTCGGGACCCTGACCGTCGGCGACGCGGGGGACGGCGACGCGCGGGAATCCGCGGCGGGAAGCGGCTCCCCGCAAGCGGGCGGCTCCGCGCCGGCGACTGAACCCGGCGACGACGCCGGGAGAGACGCTCCCACGGAGGAGCCTGGCGGCGTGGACCTCGTCGACTTCGGCGGACTGCTCGCCGCCCTCTTCCTCGCCGTGATCGTGCTCGCCCTGTTCCGCCGGGTGTCGCGTTCGTGAGGCGCGGAGCCGCTGACGTCCAGTTCGCAGCTCCGAGCTTGCGGTCGGCCTCCGTTATCAGCTTCGAGACGTACGCCGAGAGATATCATAGAGACGGCAAGGCGAATACACTCGCCTTTAGGCGAGTGATGAAGCCGACATGATTGGCAGCAATCCACCAGCCAAACGTCTGTTTTGAGTTTCCATAGTGGCGTATAACTGACAGGCACATCCGAGAGAGACACCCTGTCAAATGAAACGGGGCGAACTGTATTCTGAATGACTTTCCGACGCGACCGAGGAGTGGGAAGGTGGAGACATAGGCACCTCGATACGATAGAAGCACAAACCGTTGAGCCTACCGTCAAGCAGGTCTACAGGCGGAGCAGTCCGAGTGCCCTGGAGTTTGACTCCAAGGCGGTTCACGCTCGCTTGTGTGTCGGAACTGAGACGAGAGGGAGGAGTGGAAGCGCTAGCGGTTGTCGATGTCTGTGGCCTCCTCCAGCCGCTTAACACGTTCGCGCAGCTCTTCGAGGGCGGGATCCTTGGCCCGCACATCCTCCAGCGGGCGGACATCGGTGAGCGCCTCGTCGACACGGTCGTCTTCGGCTTCGCCGCCGAGGTAGAGTTCGCGCCGATCTTGGTGGAGACTCCGGAGCGTCGACTCGGCGATGCCGGTGTCACCGGCGACAGTCGCGAACGACTCACCGCGGTCGACACGGGTGAGGGCCTCCCGGACGTGTAGGAACTCGGCCGGATCAACGCGGAGGTAGCCGTCCTCGACGACGAACCCTGCTGGCGGTCTCCCGGTCCACTTTCCGGCGGACTGTGCGGCGCGGACGCCCGACCGTATCCGCTGGAGCTTTTGTTGGTGTTCTATCTGGGCGAGATCGCCCATCAACCGAGCGACCATGCTGTATATCGTCTGCTGGAGTTCGCCGTCGTCGACATGGATTTTCAGGCCAACATCGAGGGCCTCGACGCCAGTGTCATGTTCCAAGCAGTGTTGGATGAACTCGTGAATCTCAGTCGGACCGAGCCGAGAAAGTCGGCTGATTTCGTGAACGACCACGAGGTCGAACTCCCTACTCTCGACATCATCGAGGAGTTGGTTGTAGACCTCGCGAGTGTCGGTGTCGGCAGCGCCGGAGACGATCTCTGGATACTCTTCGATGTCTCCCACACCGAGACGTTCTAAGTGTTGGCGCGCCTCGTCGAGCTGCCGAGAGACGTCCTGGTCCGACGTCGAGACGCGGGCGTAGATCGCCGCGGTTGTGGGTCCGTTTTCGCTCACGTTTTCGAGGATACGCTACTGTATTAAACAAGTGGGGGTTACTGCGGTTTTGTGTATAGCACTACCTTCTCAGCGCATTTTGAGATCGGCTGTCCTGTACAGAGAGATCGTGAAGCAGCAATATATATTCAGGATTTGGTAGGTCGACCAGTACAAGATACAGGGATTTAGTGTAACAGAGAGCCCATTTCGATAATATACTGCGCCGGAACATTTGTAGGGGAACCGATGTTCAATCGATATATGTTCCCGTATCCGCCATGGTGGCTCCAACAATGGAGCGAAATTATCGCAGGTTTGGGGACTGTCGTTCTCACTTTATTTCTCGTACTACTTTACAAACGGCAAGCAAGACAACTTGAGGCACAACACGAGGCTGTTCTGGAGGTGACAAACGTAGAGTGGTATGGAGATAAGGCCATCATTTGGGTATCCAACTTCGGTAATGGCGTGGCGAAGAGCTTGAGACTCGCAACTCTAGTAAAATCAGATACAGGTGAACACCGTAGACATATTGTCCGATCAAACTCTCTGAAGCGAATTGATAAAGAAGGAGAGTGGACGAATCTAATTCAACCAGGTGAAGAGGAAGTACCTTTCCATGGAAGATCAAAGGTTGGAAAATTAGCTCCTCAGAATTGGCCAGGGAATTGGATCTCGATCAAATTTAGCAACTTCATTCGGACGGCGCGTGACAACGATTCTACGGAGGTTAAGTACGCGCATGTAGTCAAAGGTGTAGAACTCTCTGGTAATTCTTGTTGGGATCGAGTCGATCCAATGACTCAGAGTGTGAATCCCCAAGATTTTGATCGAGAACACTCTTTAGGTAATCTTCCCGGGAAGACCAAACATGGACTAGATAACACGTTCTATATATATTTCCGCACATCGATCTTTTGGAAATGGACAGTAGAGTTGTACATATTCTCAGTTCGAATTTTGAATAAAATAATACCAAAAGTGAAACTCCGCCCGCGGAACATAGATGCTTCTGGTACAAAGCGTGTGAAACGCATAATATTAAAAAGAGATATGAGAGATTTCTATGAGGATTTGAAGAATAAGGTTAGTTCTGGTCGAACCTGGCTCGAAAACAGACTCCCCACGAAGAGTGCTTAGTTATCCTGATTGAATTTGATTCAGTCAAAATACGCACCCCCCATCTTGTACGCCAACTCGTCACAATATCACTAGGCCAACAGCTGTTTCACCAGGTAAAATAGGAAATTCTCAACAACTCAATAAGTAGTCCTGATAGCCGCCGATTTTGGAGCGATAACCGCGTCGATCGTCGGCGTATATTACTGAACTTGTGCTGGACGGTCGGCAGTAGTGCCAGATTTCAGGCTTGCGGCCCCCATCTCGACATGTAG
This sequence comes from Halorubrum sp. SD690R, assembly GCF_005435035.1. NCBI lineage: Archaea > Methanobacteriati > Methanobacteriota > Halobacteria > Halobacteriales > Haloferacaceae > Halorubrum > Halorubrum sp. SD690R. The sequence goes on from NZ_SGTV01000051.1 coordinate 6,980, forward strand.
TCCGCCCAAACTCGTGACTGCCCACAATCTGTTGAGTCGCTATCTCATATCGAGACGATGCGTGTCAGGCTCCGTCGTTTTCGCTACTGGCTTTCGAGCACTTCAAGCGCCTCGCTGAGTCGCGAAATATACTCGTCCGGAGGGAACCGCCACCAGACCTGTCCACTCATGTGAGCTAGCGGGAGTACGTGGGTGTCGATCGGATCGGAGATCCGGTGGAGTATCCCGTGGATAGCCATGATACTCTCTGGATCGGCGTCCGTCTCCATGACGGGCTCCGGCGTGGTCGAGCGTCGGAGCGCCGGCCACGCGTTTCCGCCGAAGGTGATCACAAGCTCCGGATTCAACGCTCGGAGTTCCCGTTCGAGGAGGTGTTGATACGAGGCGCGCTCGGCGGCAACTCCGAAACCGTCGACGCGGTACTTCACGACGTCGCCGAGGTAGAAGTCTCGATAGAACTGCCCGGAGTCGACGTACTGGTACCAGCCATTCGGGAGCGAAATGAGATCGTGACGGGCGAGCGTCTCGAAAAAACGCTCTGAGAAGTCGGCGTTTCGCCCGGTCAGCCAGCTCTTGGCAAACTCGCGGTAGACGCCGATCTGGTCGCGAGCCGAACATTCGCCGGCGAGTGGGTTCTGCGGACGCAGTTCCGACAGGTGGCGTTCGTGGAGGTTCCCGGGATCCTGAACGAGGAGGACGATGTCCGGATCGTCAGTCTCCCAGTCGTAGTAGAACGTGTATGAGAGCCGCCGGCTGACCTCCTCTCGGGTAGGAAAGCCTGTATCTGAGAGAACCGTCTCAACGCTACCGATGGCCGTCTGCGGTAGCTCTCGGAGCGTCGGCTCCGTTGGCTCGTCGATCTCCGAGAGGAGCTTGCGAGCGGTCGTTTCGTTCATTTGTATCGAATGGTCTCTAGCGGACTAATTGATACTTCGGGTGAACTGAGTCGTAAACGATCTGAATACCATCGCCTTCGCTCTCCATCAGAACGATCCAGCGTTGGTAATCGCTCCGTCATCTATTTAATCGCGCTGACGTGTGGGTTTGATATTCAATGAGCCAAGCGACGCTCGGAAGTGGTCCCTACCGGAACTCCAGCCTCTTCTCTGGCTACTATCTCGACGAGCGCGTTGCCGATCTCGACGCGTGGGATTGTGACGAGGAGGCTGAGGAAGCCTTCGAACAGATTCGTGACCTCTGGAATCAGGAGGGAGCGCTCTTGCCCTCCTACAAGGAAGACGAACTGATCGACACGTGGATCGCCGAGGTTCTCGACATCCTCGGGTACGGCACGAGTTCCGAGGTGACGCTCCCGGACGGCGGGGGCTACGTCGACCGGCTGCTCTTCGAGAACGCGGACACGCGCCGGGAGAGCGCCAAGCAGGCGCTCGACAGCGGCACGGAAGGACACTTCTCTCGGGCGCTGTCGATTCTTGAAGCCAAGCAGTGGGACGCAGACTTCGAGAAATTCTTCTCGGAACAGCGGTCGTATCGCGACGCGTCTCACCAGATCAAGTTCTACCTCGAACGGACTCCCGGCGATCTGAACTGGGGGATCCTCACCGACGGGAAGAAGTGGCGGCTCTACGGGACGAAGGACTACGAGACACAGACGTACTACGAGGTCGACCTGCCGGAGATTCTGGAGAGCGGAAACCTAGAGGCGTTCAAGTACTTCTACGTCTTCTTCCGGCCCGGAGCGTTCGTCAAGACGGCCGGGAGTTCTTTCCTCGATGACGTGTGGTCCGAATCGGAGACGGCCGCACAGGAACTGGGGGAGGACCTCCAAGACAACGTGTTCCGAGCGCTGCGGGTTCTCGGAAAGGGGTTCGTCGAGTCGAACGATCTGGAAATCGATCCCAACAACGAGGACGGACTCAGTGCCGACGAACTGAAAGAACAGTCGTTGGTGCTGCTCTACCGGCTGATGTTCGTCCTGTATGCCGAGTCTCGGGGGTTGATCGATCCCGACGACCCGGCCGCCAGCGAGGAGTATCAGGAGTACTTCAGTCTCGAAGCGAAGCGCGAGGAGATACTCGACGAGGTCGACGGGCTCGACGTCGAGTCGGGTGCGGCGTTTGACCGAGAGTTCAGCGATTACTCGTCATCGATCTGGGGGCGGCTCACGGAGCTGTTCGAACTGATCGATGAGGGCGAGGAAGATCTCGACATACCCCCGTACAACGGCGGGCTATTCAGCCGTGAGGACCACGCGTTCCTCAACGAGTACGAGGTGAAGGATCCGTACATCGCAGAGGTGATCTTCTGGCTGTCGACGACAGAGAACGACGAGGGAGAACACGTCCCCGCCGACTACGCCGATCTCGACACCAGACACCTCGGGTCGATCTACGAGGGGCTGCTCGAACACGAGTTCCGGATCGCGGGGCCGGAGGGCGTCGCCGCGGTCGCTGAGGACGGCGGACAGGTGTGGAAGTCGGGTGACGAGGTGTCGGTTTCGGACGCGGTCGAAGTCGTCGACGAGGGCGGGCTGTACGTCGTCAACGACGAGGGCGAGCGGAAGGCGACGGGCGCGTACTACACGCCCGACTACGTGGTGACGTACATCGTCGAGGAGACGGTGGACCCGCTGCTCGACGAGATTCACGAGGACCTGCGCGCGGAGGGGTACGAACCCGAGACCGTGGAGTACGCCGCGGAGTTCTTCAATCGGATTCAGGAACTGAGCATCCTCGACCCGGCGATGGGGTCCGGCCACTTCCTCACGAAGGCGACGGGCTACCTCTCCAAGCAGGTGATGGACGAAGTGCGGGCGCTCGACGAGCAGGCCGGGTTCTTAGACGAGCAGCACATCCGCCGGCAGATCTCGAAGGAAATCATCTACGGCGTCGATATCAACGAGATGGCGGTCGAGCTGTCGAAGCTCTCGATGTGGTTGGAGACGCTCGCGGCGGACCAGCCGCTCGCGTTCCTCGATCACCACGTGAAGCCGGGCAACTCGCTCGTCGGCAGCGACATCACGGAGGTCCTGAGTGACGACGGGCCGGGCGACGACGACGACGGGCAGATCACGCTTACACAGGCGTTCGCTCGCGTTCGGCAGGACACGCTCGAACACGTGATGGACCTGATGGCGGACCTGCTCGCGTACGACAACGAGACGCTCGACGAGATCAAGTCGATGGAGGAACTGTACAACGAGATCCGCGACGATCCCCTCTACAAGCGCCTCTTCGAGTTGGCGAACGTCCACACCGCCGAGAAGTTCGGCTGTGACGTGCCGGAAGACGTCTACGAGCAGATGGCGGGAGCGATCGAGGACGAAGCCGACTGGGCGGAGATCCGCGAGGAAGACTGGTTTACGGCGGCGCAGGCGACAGCTAACGAGCAGGACTTCTTCCACTGGGAACTGGAGTTCCCCGAGGTGTTCTTCAACTCAGATGGTGAGAAGATGGGCGAGGCGGGGTTCGATGCGGTTGTCGGGAATCCGCCGTATGTTGGTACAAAGAGCCTCTCTGAGAGTTTCATCTCGTATGCGGATAATGAGTATACGTCTACAACTGGCAGGTGGGATTTATATCTGCTATTCACAGAGCGGTCTGTTAGGATTTCCAGAGGTAAGATTGGGTACATCCAGCCCACGATGTTCATGAGGAGATCCTACGGAGAGGGATTGCGTTCATTCATATCCGAGAAAGCGACTGTGGATCACATAATCGACCTCTCTGAGTACTCGGTTTTCGACGGAGCAATCAACTATACTGGTATATTCATAATTTCGCCGGAAGAAGGTACAGGAGATGACTTCCCTGTTTACACTCCTGTATATGCTAATCTCACAGAAATTTCTATAGAGAATTACGACGTATACCACCTGAATAATGGAGATCTGAGTTCTGAACCTTGGGACGTCATTCCGCCGAATGTCGCTAAGTTGTTGGACTCGATTCCCGATCATTTCCCATCGCTGGCACAGGTGACCGAATCGGTCTCTGAAGGAATACACACCGGCTATAATGAGGCGTTTTTTGTCAGTAAGTCAGAAGCAAATGAAAAAGGGCTTGAGGAGGGCCTACTCAAGCCGGTGCTGAAAGGAAAAGATGTCAAGCGATATCAAATACCCAAAACGGATCTTAGGTGTATCTACCCGTATCGATCGGACGGTACAGTAATCTCTGAGTCGGAACTTAAGTCAGATTATCCGAATGTTTGGGAACACTTCTGTTCTCATCGAGAAGGTTTGGAGGGCCGAGAGTACGTTCTCAATTCGGGTAAACAATGGTATGAAATTTGGTGCGAGCGGTCTCAAGACATATACACAAATCCAAAGATTTTGACACCCGATATCGCCGAAAAGAACCAGTTTACCATAGATCGGAATACTCCCGAGAACTACTTCAACACCAAAGTGAAGAGCATACGCTTGGAGTCGCCCTCTGGCAGTAAGTACTTAGAACTGCTGGGTATTCTTAATTCAAAACTCATACAAGTCATCTACCGCGGAATTGCCCCACCGAAACAAGGTGGGTTTAGATCATATAAACCTGGATTCCTGAATGATCTAAAAATACCGGAATCAATCGATGAGGGTCTCGATGAGAGGGTAGACAACCTGTTAGAGTATCAGGAACACCGACAAGTACTCAATTTAGACCTACTCGATTATCTTGGGTTAGAATTTAATCGTGGTGGGCTAGGCGAGGTTGGTCTTTATCAGCCGCCAGCAGATCCTGATAGTTCCAAACTCAATCTGACCACTGAGAGGCACTCGAACCTCCGAGTTGGCACTGCTCGCGTCGATCGCGAGTCTTCGAACACGATCCTCGTAGAGGCCACCGCTCGCTACAAACCCGACGACGAGGACGCACACGAGACGGACCAGTGGGGCTACACGGAGACCGAGTACCTGCCGGCGTTCCGGATCACGGATCTCACCGAGCGTGAGGCGGACCTGATCGAACACTTCGTACCGGTCGCCGTCGACGAGGCAGGCGGCTTCGCGAACTTCCGCGAGACGGCGACGAAGACGAACTCGCTCATCGACCGGTTGAAGGCGATCGAGTTGCCCGACGTCGACGACGTGGGCGACAACTTGGAGAACTACCTACAGACGAAGGAACGCGCTGAGGAGCTCGACGAGAAGATCGAGCAGACGGACGCACTGATCGACGAAATCGTCTACGAGCTATACGGACTCACCGACGAGGAGATCGAGATCGTTGAGGAGGCTGTAAGAGAGTGAGCGAAAACCAGTCTCTGGCCTCCCTGACCGAGGACGACGAGATCGCGGGGAAGGTCAGGAGACAGTTAGAGGTGTTCCCACAGAAGTTCCGAGAGCTCGGAGAGGCTGGTCAGCTCAGTGAACTCTTTCGTAGTCCGAAGAAGTTCTCAGGAGCACGCGTTGAACAGGCACCAGAAGTCTTCACAGAGCAGTATCTTATTGGACCGGTTCTCCACGGACTTGGATACCTGAGTTCCTCCTCAGCGGAATACGACGGAATTGGGCCGCACTTCATCCGCCAGCCAATAACGTATAGGAAAGTCGAGCCGAAACAGCCCGACTATTTACTGAAAAACATCGACCCGGCTATCGTGTGTATCGTTGAGGCGAAGGCGGTAAATCGGGAGCAAATGACTGGTGCGAAAACACACGCGAGTGAGGATATTCGGGAGTATCTTGAGGAGGACGCGTTCTGTAAGTACCTTCGCGATACCAAGCAGCGGTACCTAGTGGGAATCGGAACTGACGGATTCCGGTGGACACTGTGGATGAAAGACATCCATACGGGTGAAGCGATGAGTCACAGTCCCAAGGTCGACATATCTCCTGTCATCAGAAAGGTCGCGAGCCGTAGAGATGTAATTGAGGGGGACTTCTCGTCGGGAGCGTCAGACGAGCGTGAACTCTTAGCCGAGGAGTTTGTGCCTGCCTTCGCTGCGACCAACCTACCGGAATACGTCAAATCGGTGTTCGGGGAGAACTGACCACGCTCTTCGGTAGACTGGCGGAACTAGCGGAATACATTGACAGCGATACAGTCCACGAGACTGTGGATCGGTGCCCCAGTAAGGTTCAGTGACCGGAGGAAGCCGTAGGTCCGAGCGGCCTGCTCC
>NZ_SGTV01000052.1:0-12690 GCF_005435035.1 Halorubrum sp. SD690R
TGAACTGACGGCGCTCTCACTGGTGTGAGATCGCCGTCTTTGTTCGACTCGATGAATCGGTCGCTCTGATCTCGTTCATTTCTCTCCAGAAATTGGGTCAGCAATCAGGAACGATGGGAACTACCGACTATAGTCACGAGAGAAACGAAAAACACAGCTGGTGTAAACAACATGAGACGCTTACTAACTCGAGACAGTGTGTCTCGATTAAACCCGAACACCGTGTCATATCGAGTTGGCTCGCGCCCAGTTGTTTGACTGATCCCTACATTTTGGCCAGGATTACGCGCCCCAATCGCATGAAGTGCTGTCAAGAGCGCCAGAAGACTCCCAAAACCAATGAATCTGAATGGAGCAAATACCGTTTGTCGCTTGAGAAACGCTCCACTAGGGTTGTCGGGGGTAACGTAGGCTGTCGCTGTCTCATTCGGCTCATATGGCTCAATACTACGTTGAGCGTCACTCCGGACGGTGTATATCGGCCGCGTTGAGCCTGGGAACACCTGTTTGCTCGTATATTCACGCCCCTGATATTCGTAGGTGTGCTCAACTGAGATGCGGTAGTAGAAGCGACGCCCATCAGATCTGCTGATATCGGTGCCAACAACAGTTGTTTCGACAGCGACAGCATCGTCAACAGCGTCCGACTGCTGGACGTAGTCATATCCTCCATACCCAGCGATGCCGAGTCCGAGAATGAGCGCGAGAAGGATCAGCGGCGTAACCGTGACAGCCACCCCACGGAGAGTAAACTGCATTTCACCTGAATGTTTTTATTGGAACCAATAAGCCTGAACGGAGTGTTTCAACAGCAGCAACAGCAGTCAGCGTAATTCAAGGTGGAGCCCCCGACCTCAAGGAGCGACCGAAGAGAGTGAGTAGGTCGGGAAGGGAACCGACATGATTCCGTCATTACCACGTTCTACACGTGGCTAACTATCCTCCAAAAACAGTATTGTTATAAAGACTTAGCGTAACATCTGAATTACGGATGGAGGTACGTCGTACGGTCCCCGTCAAACTCGACGTGGCCGACAGCGACGCTGCCCTCCTCCACGAAACCATCTCCGAGTTCCTGTGGGCCGCCAACTACGTCGTTGACCACGCCTGGCAAGGTGAGTACAAGACGACGAGCAAAGCCCAACTCCAGCGTGAAACCTACGACGACGTGCGGGCCAAAACGAGGCTCCAAGCGAATCTCGTCCAGAACGCTCGCAACAAGGCCGCCGACGCCGTCCAGAGCGTTGTCGCACGCTGGAAACAGGGTGACTACGCGGGAAAGCCGCACTTCTCCGCCCCGACGCTCGTCTACGACAAGCGATGTGCGACGTTCAACGACGACCACGCGACGCTCTCGACCGTTGCGGGACGTATCACCGCCAGATATGTTCTCCCCGACGGGGATCGCGAGACGCCTCATTCAGAGTTTCTGTTCAACGACGACTACGACGTGACGGGCGCAGAACTACACTACCGCGACGACGAGTTCCACCTTCACGCCCGCACAAAGGCGGACGCGGAGTTCGAGACTGCCGACGACGGTAACGACGGGCACAACACAGTCCTCGGCGTTGACCTCGGCATCGAAAACGTCGCCGTCACCTCTACGGGCACGTTCTGGAACGGGGCAGAGCTGAACCACTGGCACCGCGAGTTTGAAAAGCGGCGCGGGTCGTTCCAACGATGTGGAACCCGGGCCGCCCATGAACCCATCCAGTCGGTTGGACGTACCGAGACGGGGCGCTATGACCACTTCTTACACACCGTCTCGAAAGAACTCGTCGCGGAAGCCGTCGAACACGACTGTGGCGTGATCGCGTTCGAGAACCTGACTGGGATTCGTGACCGAATGCCGAATGCCAAGACATTCCACGTATGGGCCTCCCGCCGGTTGTGCGCGTATGTGGAGTACAAAGCCGAAATGGTCGGTATCTCGGTCGAACAGGTGAGTCCCGCGTACACGAGCCAGCGGTGTTCCAAGTGCGGGTTCACTCACGAGGATAACCGCCCCGCCTCGAACGAACCGGACGTGTTTGAGTGTCTCAAGTGCGGATACTCACCCCACGCTGACTACAACGCGGCAAAGAACATCGGCCTGAAGCATCTCCGCTCGGGGCAAACGTCGTCGGGCGGAGGCGCACCCGTAAACGTGCGCTTGAATCGCAGGAGATTGAACGTGAACGGGGATTACGAGCCTGCCAGCGATGGCCAGAACGGGAGTCCACGCGAAAGCCCTACCCTCAACGAAGCGAACGGCAGCGCCGTGAGCGAGTTGGGTAGGGTAGTTCACAGCCGGCTATACCACTCGACATATCTGTGTTTCCGGGCCAGTAACGGGTATGATGAAATTATGGATGAATCGCTTGAACAACCAGCGTGAGTGAGCGCAATGACATCAGTAACTGCCCAGCGGTTCAACGCTGTTCCATCTAAAAATCCGAAAGCGAATCCCCTCCACCAATGCTGCTCTCATTAGGACCCTCACTTGCCGTTGATCTCGTTGCCGTAGGCCTCTTGGCGTGGGTAACGTGGCAAACTGCGAAGGATCGGTCCCCCCCAAATGCGGTCCCCTTTGCGCTCATGAGCGGCAGTCTGTTACTATGGGCACTGCTCTCGCTGATCTCTGAATTTCCGAACGCATGGGGGGTCGGATCGAATTTGGCTGCTATCGCGCAGGTTGTCCCGGTCGTGTTTCTCCCCGCGATATGGCTGGTATATGTCCTTGGGTATATCGGCCGAGAGACAGGCTTTACTTCCCTCCGAGGGGGCTTGTTTGTTCTCCTTGCGCTCCCGCTGATTGGGGCAGCAGCCACGTTCGAGGGTGACCCAACGCGGGAGGAGATCCGTCGCTCACTCGCGTCACTCGTCGGTACTGAACTGTTATTATTGTTCATAATTTACGCCTACGCGGCGTTTCTCTTCCTCAGGTACGGCTGGAACCACGGCCGTGTTTCAAGAACACAGGTTGGGATCCAGCTAGGAGCAATCTCAGCACCATACATTATCGGGGGCTGGCTTGACGGGAGTTTGATCATCGACGGAGTCACTGGCGGGTTGTTAGTTTCGGGAGTGTTACTTACCGTTGCGATTCAACGCTATCCGGTATTGACGGGGTTCCCGAAAGCAGATTATGTCGCGCGGTCACGCGTCGTCGAATCGCTCCAGGAGGCGGTTGTCGTTGTCGACTGGGAAGCAAATATCCTCGATGCCAACGTGACAGCTGAAGGCTTGTTTGGGTGGGCGACACGAGACGTGATCGGGACACCAGTCAGCGCGGCCGTAGACGGATTCGATGTGACAAATCTATCAGCTGGTACAACTGAGGTTGTCTCGCTCCAAACGACAAAGGGCCGACGTCAGTTTCAGTACACGGTCTCCGACGTCGAACGCGACACGAGTGACAGCGACGGGGAACCCGTGGCGCGGACAATTGTCTTCCGGGACGTGACCGATCAGCGAACCCGTGAACAGCGGCTCTCAGTACTCAATCGCGTGCTTCGACACAACGCCCGGAACAAACTCGACGTGATCTTAGCGCATGCGGATCACGTAGAAGACGACACGCACCGGACAGCGATCCAAAATAGTGCCAGCGAGCTTGCCTCGGTCAGCCGGAAAGCACGAGAGGCTGAAGCAGTTATGACCGATAGCGTTAGCGCCCCGTCAGCGGTCGATATTGCTGCGGTCGCCCACGAAGTCGCCGCAACGGCCCGTGATGATTACCCGGATAGCAGCATCTCAGTCACTGCTCCGGAGCGGCTACAATTGACCTCCTATCGAACTGTTGTGCGACGGCTTATGACAGAACTCGTCGAGAACGCTATTGTTCACTCAGACGACCCCGCACGAGTCGATATCGAGGTCGAAACGACAGCTGATGATATCCCACAGCTCCGCATCGCAGACAATGGTCCTGGGATCCCGGACCGAGAGCGAGACTTGTTGACCGAATCGAGCGAAACACAACTTGAGCACGGACTGGGTGTCGGACTCTGGTTCGTCAATTGGGCCGTAAGCCAACTGGGCGCTGAACTTGAGTTCCAGTCTACTGGTACCACAGGCACTACCGTAGTTGTTCGTTTTTATCGGAACAGAGAGTCGATGCCGCAAGACTCAGACGGCAGCCATAATCGGTGACAGGTGTATTGATGCTGGAGCCTTAGCCGACCGTGGCTTTATTTGAACTTTCAGAAGGTAGTATAGTGTACTGGGTCCTAGTTTGTGTAGAATCCTTCAGAATCGCTCAGTAAAGGGTACTTACAGACCAGATTCGGACTATACCCCTCCTAATGCTGTCAAGAACGTCTTGCGAGATACAGAGGGTGAATTCAGTAGGATAACCCCACGTGGCTTAGCGTATCGGCAGTAATCTAACAATCAGCCTCACTACTGTGAATTCAAAAGTCGACCTTCCATTACCCAATGATGTACTCCGGAGCGAGGAAGATAATGGCGAGAAGACAGACAAATACGAGAATGGCTGTGAGACGCAATAGACCAGCCGCCCGTCGTCGAGTTTTTGGAAGAAATTCAGCAGTTCCGGACAGCGCAGCTCCGACGATAAAAAATAGCATCCACGGGACTCCTCCAGCCTCGCCGACACTCCAACCATACACGAATATACACAAGAAGGCGAGCGACGCGCCAAACTGGATGAGTGAATTGGGGCGACCTTGTGGCTCGTTAAACAGAACGTTGCTGATGTAGGGGACCATAGTTGATACGTACCTGCTAAAGATACAAAATAATGACTTAGTATGATCCCAGTGGAACGTGTTCTGTGCTACGCGATTCCACCGCAGGAACCGAGAGGTAAATACTGCGAGATTCGCGCGCTGTATCTCGCACGACGATCCGAATGTCTCCCTGAATTAGTAGAACTCCCGGTGTTCAATGCGCAGGCACATTTCTCCGGGTGATTCAGATCTGAATTCACAAAATAAATGTTGTGGCAAATCTTCTGTCTCCCTATTTTACCTCACTAAACATACGTTCAACGGCATTGCGATTCCCATGTGTAACGTGCTGGAGTCGAAGCCTGTGACGATGACAGGGCGCGTGTAACCACAGCGCGCCGTCGACCAGAAAGATTGCGTCGTCGATATAATCTGTGCGTTGCTGAGCTTCGTCCGGAGACGGTCGGTCCACAACCGCTTTGATACTGAAGCCACCCAACACAGTACGGTGATTCAACTCGATCCGCTGGGGCTGTTCAGGGTCGGTATTCCAGCGGTGAGTGGCGGTGTCGCCGGGGCAGTGGGGGTGACGGCGTACCGACGACTCCGGCAGGGGGATGCCCGCACCGGGCTCGCTAGGCCGTTCGTCGTCCTCGCCGGGGTGGTGTCGCTCCTCGGGGTCGGATACGCCGGGCTACACGCAGTGACGCCACTCGAGAACCTGCCACTGGGGTCCGCAGTCCTACTTCTGGCGGTTCCATGGATGACGTTTGCAGCACGATACATCGGGATCGGGCGGTACATCACACCTAGACGAGTACTCGCGGTGACGCTGGCCGTGGCTATCCTCGTCGGTGTGAACCTTTTGGGACGACTGATACAGGAGGGGTGGATCACGACCTCGCTGGTGGGTACTGAGGCGCTCCAGACGCTCGAAACGGCACAGTCGGTGGCCACACTGGTACTCCTGACCCTCGTGTTCGCACTGATCGGGGGAGTTGTCGTCGCGACGTATCGACACGACCGACTGTCGACGGTACAGAGTCTCCTCGTCGTAATACCGATCGCCGGATTCATCTTTACCGTTCAGACGACCCGTCCTACGACGCCGCTGTTGAACGACGTGCTGATCGGGAGTACGTTTCTCGTGGTCGCCGCCAGCCTCACGCTGGGGATCTTTCGCTATGATGTCGTGACGCGCGTCCCCGCGACCCGGAGACTGGGTGAGCGGGCGGCACTGACAGAGACCGACGAGGCGATTTTCGTCCTTGACGACCGGGCACGGGTGGTCCGAGTGAACGAACCGGCCGAACAAATGTTCGGCGGCGCACAGACGCTGGCCGATGTCACGGATCACTCGGTGACATCCCTGATCGAACTCAATACTATCACCTGCCGGACGACGACGGGCCACAGACAGTTCGAACCGAGCGTCTCGCCGCTTGTCGACGAGTACGGGGAGACGTTCGGTTACACCGTCATGTTGATCGACGTGACGAACCGCGAAATCAGGCGACAGCGGCTGGCGGTACTCAACCGCATCCTCCGTCACAACGTCAGGAACGAACTGGACGTGATACGGGCGCACGCGGAGGAGGCCGACCTCGCCCCGGCCGTCGACGGCGCGGACAGACTGAGCGCACTGAGCGTGGAGGCACGGCGGGTCCAAGATCTCATGGAGCGGTCCGCGGCCGACCGAACCGAAGTCAGCTTACGTCCGCTTCTCGAAGATGTCGTCGCCGACGCAACGGCTGGTGTAAACGCCGACGTGACCCTCACTGCCCCCGACGTGACGGTAAACATCGACCCGGAACGGTGCCGATACGTGATCGATCACCTCGTCGAGAACGCAGTCGAACACAACGACGGGGAGTCCCCACGCGTCGTGGTTCGTGTAGAACGGACCGGGGCGGACGTCCGTCTTGTCGTCGCGGACGATGGTCCAGGGATACCAGAGTCAGAGCGGGCAGTGATCGAGGGGGGCGTCGAGACACCCTTCGAACACGCCAGTAGCTTGGGCCTCTGGGGGACCAACTGGGCCGTCCAGAGCATGGGCGGGTCACTCTCCTTCGATGAGAGTGATCTCGGCGGGACAGCCGTTGAGGTTGTCCTCAGAGACGTGGCAGTCTCCGACGTGTGACAATGAAAAGAGAGCATTCGGGTGAGGTGTATCAAGCGTCGCAGCAGCCTGGGCCACCTGGACCACGGTGTCCGTCTCTCTTATCGAGATACCTATACGAGGCCGACAAACGTTCCGCTCTTGGCACATAGCCCACACTCTGCGCTTACAGAGTGGGGCTGCTATCCCTAGCAACTCAAATTGACAACGACTGGATCACGATATATCATCTGCTGAATGGTTTTTAACAGAGCCAGCATTTTTAGTTACTAGGTGTCTGAAAGACGACTTGATGTATTCAGCCCTCCGACAGAACACTCGGACATTCGGACGACGCATACAGCGGGTATCGCTACTTCGTCTGTCATACCGCTCTCGGTGGTGTGAGAAGATGCGTCTACAGTCAGCTGAACCCCGCAGCAACGTCCGACATTCTCCTCATTGTACGCGGCCTCGTGGTGATTGACAGTATGAACGACGATTCAGGTGTGAATGTTAAGGGTCCCGATAGCCTCAAGGGTGCTTTATTGTACATCCTCATTGGGATTGCTATCGCCAGCTACGGAGGATACGATTACGTTCAACAGACGGAGGCAGTCCGAGAATCAGTCGAGGTTGATGCGACTATCACCGAACTCGATATCGAGGCTGATAGCGGAACGTCATCAAATCCGGGCGCCGATTTCGATCCGGTGGTTGAGTTTGAGTACACGTATAACGGAAATGAATATACTGGGACAAAAATATACCCCGCAGATCTTGAACAGAACTACGAGACGCAATCGGGCGCCGAATCAGCCATTGAGGAGTACGAACAGGGGGCACAGACAACCGCATATGTTTCTCCCGACGAGCCGGGAGATGCGTTTTTGAAAAATCAAACGTCGAACGCACCGATCATTGCGATTGTACTCGGTGGACTATTCACCCTCTTCGCCGCGGTTTCCGCCGTAAGGAAACTCTAGCACGCTGGAACTGCGCTGAGGGTAATCCGTGGGGGTGGAGCAGAATATATTCGTTGTTGATCAGGAATAGTAAGCGTTAAACCTAGGAACATTCTCCGTTTCTGAGCCAGAGAGTACAGGTAACACCTATACAATTGCCGGATGCTGGCTGAACTATGGACAGAAGCTCGAAGAGCCAGTTGTTGGTCTCCGGGGGAAGTCTTCTACTAGTATTCCAACTAATCGTGTTTCAAGGGGCGTTCAACATCGTCGAAAGCTCTGGAGTTTCAGGTAGGCTGAGGGGTGTTCTCAGTGGTGGATTATTACTTATCGCCACGATCTGTGTCGGTAGCGGAGCATATCTTCGGTATTAGCGTACGCTAGTTACACAGGGTCTACACTGAGCGCTTGAGCGTCGACCGATTTTTGTGAAATGATACCATACACACAGTTGCTGATGCCCTCCGCAGATTACGGGGACGAACCTCCTTTGAGGGCCGGAGGGACGGGGGGCATCAGCCTTTTGTACGCTGGTAGTACGCCTTTGGTGGAAAACATTTAGCCGTATGTATTTCAGCTACGACCGCTAATTGTCGGCATGCGTATGCCCTCCATCTTCAACCAACTGGACGATCACCCGGTCTCACTTGTGGCCGGATTTGTGACCGTCGCCGGAGTGTATGTACTCACTCCGGCAGTGTGGTACACGGCGTTGATCGCGGGAATGATCGTGTCTGGCGTTCTTGAATTTGCGATCAAGGAGGTACCGCCTGACACCGACGAGTACGACCCGGAACAGTACCCGCTGTGGGCAGCCGCGGATTTGGGTGATGTTCCAACCGACGGCCGCAACACCGACTCTACGGATGATGCGTTGTCAACACTCCAAGAACGATATGCCAGCGGTGAGCTCAACGATGCGGAATTTGAAGACAAAGTTGAACGACTACTTGAGTCCGACAGAGATGACGCGCAATCGCATCTGGAAGAAGATTCTGTCACGGAAAAGTTGGAAAAGTAACTGTAGACGGCTCCCGTAACTTAGTTCTACAGAGAAAACAAGGCGAGTGCCTCGGGGCTTGACCCCGAGGCGGTTCACACTTCCTCCCTGCGTTGGTTGATGAACACGCGCCCGACGGATGTGCTTCCGAACCTGAAACACGTCTCGGAGCATTATCACCGAGCGCACGTCTTCTGAAACGATGCCCTCCAAACGGACGTTCGCGAGGCGCTTAGGTGCGCTCGTGGCAACCGGGCTCGGTGTTAATAGGCCCATTGGAGCACTGACTTCAGAACCCCCGCCCGCTGGAACGCTCGCAATCAACGGATCCGGTGAAACGGGAGCGGCGACAGGTAGCTCGGCCAAACACAGCCCTGCGCGGCAACTCCACTCAGCGGTTGCTAACGGGGCGTACAAGCCGGCCGCAGTTACATCACGGGGAGTTGACACCGTGGTTACTGCGCGGTTTAACCCGAGCCTGGTAACGATGACGGGGGTCCCACAGGGGGTTGCGGCCCCGATCCGTGACCTCCTCTCTCGGTACGACAGTGTATCGCTTGACCGACTCCAACAGGTGGCTGGCGGAACCGCACTCACGACAGACGGCTCTGAGGGCTGTGGTGTCATCGTCGGTGACATCGACGCACGGACACTCCGTCGAGAACTCACTCGAGACGCCGATCTCATCCGAGAGCCGGCCACCAAGGCCGGCTTTACCCGGTTCAAGTCGAAACGCACCACCACGACGCTTGGTGTCCGCGCGGACGAAGTTGTCATCGGGCACGCTTCATCGATTAGCAGTGCGGTGGCCCACCGCGACGCTGGTATCAGCGGTCACGACACGGAGCACTCACGGACAGACACAGACTACGGATCGCTCCCGTCACGGCTCCACGGAGACGCGACGGTCTGTGTCGACTTGGGGACAGAGACGCGGGAGTATCTGCGACGTACCCTCTCGGACGCACCGAAAGCGCTCCGGACGGCGGTTGATGCGGCAGCCGCAGTTGGCGTCGCTTGTAGTGTGACCCCAGACGGCTCAGGGCCTTCGAAGTCTCTGTCAGCCACGCCCCCGACAAGCCAGCATGACACTGCCGATACTCCGATGACGACGTTTCGGTACGGCGCAGTAGCCGATCCGAAACGGCTCGACAGAGAGACAGCAGAGGCGATTGCGCGCGCCGCACGCGAGGGTGAGTCCTCGTTTAGTGACGCAACCGTCTCTAGACACGGGCGTACAGTAATACTAGAAACTGCCGCCGACGGCGATATATTTGCGCCACATGCCGAACTGGCGGGGGTGACCGTCGGCGACGTCGAGTCGCTGTCAGACTCATGAGTTCCAACATTGCGTCCACTCTCGACACACGGCATCGGTTGCCGTATGACCCCAACGCAGCTACAGCGGTACTCTATTACCGCACAATCAGTTCGACGATGCAAGACCGACAAAACCTCCAAATACGACCGCGAGACCGAGCGAGGACAGGGCAATGAGTTCTGAGAAGGGCCCCACAGAATCTCCAGATGAATCGACGCCGGATACGGACACACGAACCGAGCGCCACTCGCCGACAACTTCCGACCGTGTTCCGCCACGCTCCGAGTCGGGATCGGTTGTCGACCGGCTGACCACTCGACACGCCGTTGGTGTCGCAGTGATACTGGCGCTTGCTGCGGGGCTGTTCGTCGCTCCCAGCGTGTACGGCGCCGTAACCGGTCCCGACGGCACCGTCGCTGTGATCGAAATCGACGGAGCGATAGACTCGTCGACAGCACAGCACGTCGAAGACAACCTCCGAGACGCCCGCATGAACGACTCCATCCAGGCGGTCGTCTTGGAAGTTGACAGCGGTGGCGGCCTGCCTGCACAGAGCGAACGGATGTACGCTGCGGTCGACCGTACTGCCTCGGTGATGCCGGTATACGCCGCAGTAGATACGCTCGGAGCGTCCGGCGCGTATCTCGCGATTGCGCCTGCCGATCGCATCTACGTAGCTCCGTCCGCGCAGGCGGTCGGTAGCGTCGGTGTTGCGGGGGCCGCGCCGGCTCCAAACGGGCCAAGTGCGGGTACGACCGGCCCTGACAAACGAGGTAGCGATCCGGACACACAACGCGAGCGGCGACAAACGCTCGCCAACCTCTTCATCGAGAACGTGATCGAACAGCGCGGCGAAGAGATCGAGCTTGACCGAGAAGCGATCGCGCACGCCGATGCTTATCTCGGAACCGAAGCCGTTGCCAACGGATTCGCGGACCGATTTGGCTTTGTCGATGGAGCAGTCGCTGATGCCGCAACTGAAGCCGGTATTGACGACTACGCGGTCGACACGCGTCGTACCGAGAATCGCGTTCCGGGGGGCATTCCGCTCTTACAACAGCACGACAGTACTGTCGTCGTTGTCGACGACTCTGAAAGCGATCTCAACGACGATCTTATCCTCGCGGTGGCACCGCAAACATGGGACGAGACTGTCGGCGAGGAAATAGTCATGACAAGCTACACTGGACGACTGCCCACGGACCAACTCAGTAGTGAGACGAACGCCGACGACGCCCGCACGCAACACGACGATACCGGCGCGACGAACGGAGGTGAGCCCGCATGAGCGTTAATCTCCGAACGGCAATCGGCGCATTCGCGCTCATATTCCTGGCTGTTGTCGGCGTCGCCGCAGCCGGGGGCGTCCTCTTAGATACGGCCCCACCGGATACGGAGCCTGTTACAGACGACCACTGGCGGCTCGACTCCGTCGAACCGGAAACCGTCAGCGAGGGCGGTGACATCGAAATGGAGAGCGGCGAGCCGTCGAACACGGTCGTCGTCCACCTCGGAAGCAGTACGACTGGCGCCGGTGGCGGGCTGCCCGTGCTTCCGATTGAGGACGGTAATGCCCCCACGGAGGCAGATATTGGGACGCTCGGTGGCGCCCGGCGTGGCGTCACACCGCTTACCTCGACACTCATCGAGAACGGCCACGAGGTTCGGTTCTACGGCGGAATCAGAAGCGGTGAGCGGCTCCAGTCGCTGCTCGCTGATGCGGACGCGTTCGTGACGACCGCCCCCGGCGCACTCTCGGGACCAGATGCTGATGCCGTCAATTCGTTCGTTGAGGCGGGCGGCCGAACCCTCGTCGCGAGTGACCCAGGCAACGCCGGGGCATTGACCGACTTCGGATCCCCGTTCGGCGTCTACGGCGACGCCGGCTACGTGTACGACATGGAGCACAACGACGCGGGCTACCTCAGCGTCCTCGTACAGCCGCCCGAGTCGACGCCGCTTACTGAGGGGGTTGAGCAGGTCGTCCTTCGTGGCGCGGCGTCCGTTGGATCTGCTGACGATTCAGCAACGCTCACCACGGCGGAGACGTCGCGTCTTTCGACCACTCGGGAGTCTGGCTCATACACGGTCGCAGTACGGAGCGAGTCTCTCGCAGTAGTTGGAGACTCGAGTTTCTTCGCGCCCGAAAACGCCCGTCGCGCCGATAACGGCGTCTTCATCGGGAACCTCGCTGACTTCCTCGTGAGCGGTGACGCGCCTGACGTGTCGTTCGGACCGCCGACCGGACCGGGCGGCGGGACTCCACCGGGTGGGGGTATGCCGCCCGGTGGCCCGACGCCGCCCGAGCCGCCTGAGCCGCCAGAGAACGCGACGGCTTAGCATCGGTTCATCAGCCGCTGCGTGGATTTTTGCTCTAATATTCCATAGGGCTAACTGCCGGTGCTATTCGTGTGTTCAGGGGAAACCAACGGGTTAGTCACAGTTCTGGAGACGATACAGAGTCAGCCATCTGCCCCCTAAAACGAGACTAACTCTCACGCTCTTCATACTCACGGACATAAATACGTAAACACATCTGGGATTTCGACCCGGTCGAGTGCAGAGAGAGCAGCCTCACGGAGATCGTCGAGTGTGTCAAACAGGCGGTTCCCAAGTTCTTGATCAAGTTG
>NZ_SGTV01000053.1:0-10680 GCF_005435035.1 Halorubrum sp. SD690R
TTCTTTCGCACACGGACCAGTCAACAGAACGTGCTCTGTGGCACGAAATCCAGGTCGGTCTCTTGCGCCCCATATCTTGTTTCACGCTCTGCTAGGGTAGCAGCGTTTCCATCGAGTCAACAGAGCCTCGCGAGTACATCTCTGTCGCTGACAACCTGCTGGCCGGAAACTCGTATAGGATTGTAGTTAGTCGGCCGCTAAATACGTCCGACACTCCTGCCGGATCACGTCAAGGGCGACCGGGGGCTCAACCTCGATGACAGAGCCAAACACCTCATGCCAGAGGTGCTCGTGAACACGTGTGGCCAACTGTTCAACTGTCACGGGGGGAGCAATTGTGGCTGTGATCCGATCGAGACGCGCTGGTGTCACGAACTCTGTGACAAGCGTCTCAAGGTCTGTCTCATGCGGGACGTTGCTGGTCGGAGCAGTGTCAGGCCAGATAATGCCCCGACCGGTCGTCTTGTCGCGGACAACGACACCCGTAGCGGTCCTGTCACCCCACGCAGATGGTGGGACTGTGTAGGTCGTCGGATCAAAATCGCGGGCGCGTCGCTCCCGGGCGATGGTGTTGACAGCTTCGAGCCCGAGTGTTTCGAAGATTGTGTCGACAGCATCTGGGGGCCGGTACTGTTCGGCGTCGCTAACCCACACATCGTGGCCCACAAATGGGGGAAGCCGATCCCAATCGTAGGCGAAACCGGTGGTAAACGTTGCGACACCATGGAAGACAACAGCGGACGGGTCAATGTCGGTCGCACGAAACGCCTCCCGATCGAACTGCTCGCGGACGGAGCGGACGGCGAGGCGGTACTGTGGTGGAAGCGCCTCCGGATCGTCATACACCGTGGTTCGGTCGCCGAACTGTAGCAAGCCGGACGGCTGCATCCGGAAGCGCAGGTGGCCGCCAGCAAGATATTCGGTAAGCCAAAGATGGCCCGTGAGCACGCCGTCAGCAACCGCCGCAAGCGACGGAAGAGAGCCGAACTGATGCATAGCTCCGTGTTCACGGACGAGCGTCTTAGTGTACCCACCTCCTACGTCTCTGTAGCGGGTGTCATCGAACTGTCGCCGTGGTGTGGATCTGTTAACATCCCATTCTTCAGACAGATTCTTAGCTAAAACAGTCGGTCGATGAAGCCTGCGTATCGAACACCGACGGTTCTGCCATTTCAGGGAAATGTCTCGCCAACCGTGCGAGATACAAAGCGCGTATGTTGTAAGAGGGTTAGTCAGAGTAATCCAATCCGAAGAACGCAGTCCACACAAGCAATTATTGGTTTGTTCGCTAAGACTGCGATATGGATATCTCCGTGCGCGAGGCAGTAGCCGAAGATGCCCGACAGATCTGTGATGTACATCTCTCCTCGATCGAGGAATTAGGAAAGCAAAGTTATACCCAGAAACAGGTGGCAGCATGGGCCCATGGCCGCGACCCGGAGGAGTACCCAATCGAATCCGAAGACACGTATTTTGTTGTTGCCGAGGATGTAACTGATGTAGTCGGATTCGGATGGATGAAACCCGAGGCGGGCGAGTATCTCCAGACCGAAGTTGAGGGAGAGATTACAGCCATCTATATCCATCCATCGGCCGCTCGGAACGGAGTAGGGTCGCGTATCTACGGCGAGTTAGAGAGGAAGGCGCTCCAGCAGGATATCGAGTCGATAGGGGTGTGGGCCTCACGCAACGCAGTGCTGTTCTATGAGGCACAAGGGTACGAACAAGTGGGAGAGCACAGCTACGAGTATCAGTACAATGTAGGCAAGATTATCGGTTGACGGTGCTCACACTCAGTTCAACGGTAGTCCACCGCCGATCGATTAGCAGAACAGATTCGGTCTGCTGTACTCAGCCTCTGTACTGAGTGATTTGGAGTGTAAAATATCAAATTCTGAGTGTTTCAACAGAGCCAATGAAACGGTGACATAGTACATTAGTAGTTCCATCCCTACTGACAGTGAACTGTACTGGAGGCCGAGGTCACCTATCCGGAGGGACAATGGTGATATAGTAATTGTCACGACCGGCGAAGGCGGCCGCGTGCTTGAGGAGACCCACTCAAAAACGGGCGATAGTCCTTGTTAGGCTACGCCAGGACATCGATTCTTCGATTACGGCCAGCCAAACGAGTGCGATTGGGTTCGATCCCGGTGATGTTCAGTTTTGACGGCCAGTCAACCCCCCTGCGTCGGACGGAAGGAACTTCTCGCTATCAGTGTGTTCGAATGATGCGACGACGGTGCCGTCAAGCTGCCGGATCCGTGTCTGAACGGGATGGTCACCAATTGTTTCGCTAACGCCACCAATCGCAGTAAGTGGATATGCGGCGGCGATGAGGAGACACCGCTCCTGTTCGGGGTCCAAGATTTCGATGACGAGAAAGACGGTTCCAGCTTTTGTGGCCCTATGGACATCGTACTGCGGAAAGTCTCCGTCTGCGACCCAGTCGCTAATCTGGTCGGCATCCTCATCGGGTACGAGATGGCGGAAGGCGTACTCCTTTTCATCAGGGTTAGTCACGACCGTCGTCTCACTCGACTGCGTATACAGAACAGTCCACCCTGCTGTCTCGCGACGTTCGGCAAGGTCGGCGGCATCTGTAAGTGTCCGCTTCCAGGCCTCTCGGGCTTGCGTATCAACGCCTGCTGATTCGTCACGTGTCATGTCCCTACGGGCGTGGGCACCTTCCAAAAGTCTGTTCCACATCGGGGCCGCGTCCGCTAGCAGCTACCAAACAAAAAGCGCTTCAATTCCGATCGATGTCAACAGGATACAGATTCCAGCGGCAAACAGCTTTAGCGCCGGCGAATACCGCTCTTCCGGTGGGAGCATGTACCATCTGAGCGGCGGAACTGACTGTACGACGGCTTGAAAGCGAGTCACCTCACGGCTACCGATAGTTTGCGTTCGATCATGCCGAGTCAGCTCCATGCCCGATTCAGTGTGCTCAACATGCCACGGCCTTCCAGGAAGCAGACAGTACGTCGCGTACCCCAGAACAACGATCCCGAGTATGAAAGTAAACAACACCACGTCCGCCACTGTTCCAGTAATTGTCTGAATCACACCACCGACAACGAGTGCTATGGCTGTTACGACGAGTGCGTACACCGTTGCGTCAAGCACCCGCCGGGCGATTACCTCAGCCCAGCTCAACTCCGAGACCCATTCATCAGATCGATCTACTGAGCTCACGACTGGGGACTATCCGATCCGCTAGCGTCTGGGTCAGCGTACTCCTCTTTGTGGCGATGGCAGCGACTGGATCGGCCGCTGTCAGTCCGGCCAGTCGCCAGCAGCGAGGGGGCTTCACGATCGCAGACACTACCGAGTGCTGCTGTAATGATCTCTCTCGCGTGCTCCTCATTCCCGTCGTTGGCGGCCTCGATGGACTGTTGAATTGGCTCTTGTACATCAGAAGGGAACGACCGGCTGGCAAACAGTTCTCCAGCGGCTTCCTCGACATCCGGGAGCCGGGTCTCAAGTCCCAGTAGCTCACGGGCTCGTTCGGAGAGAGATGGATCTGTTCGTGAGCGCTCGCGGAGCACCTCGCGGAACACTTCGATCGCATCCCAGTCATGTTCGGATAGCTCTTCGAAGCCGTCGGGTCGAATCTTCGCTGGGCAGCGGGTCGAGAACACACACCCATTAGGCGGATCACGGGGACTCGGGGGTGTCCCGCGAAGGGTCGTCCGATCGCGTTCGACCGTCGGGTCTGGGGTTGGAACAGCCGATAGTAGTGACCGGGTATATGGGTTCTCGGGCTTTTGGAACAGCTGCTCTGTCGGTCCGAACTCCATTATTTTTCCGAGGTACATGACGGCGACGCGATCACAGATGTGGCGGACGACGGAAAGATCGTGGGCGATGAACAAGTACGTGAGATCAAGCTCCTCTTGGAGGTCCATCAAGAGGTTGAGAATCTGCGCTTGGACGCTCACGTCGAGCGCACTAACCGGCTCGTCGAGGACGACGAAATCAGGCTCGACGGCGAGTGCCCGAGCGATCCCGACGCGCTGCCGTTGGCCACCGGAGAACTGGTGCGGATACCGGTAGTAGTGCTCCTCACGGAGGCCGACGCGCTCGAGGAGATTTCTGACGCGTTGTCGGCGCTCGGCGGGCGTCTTCCAGTTGTGGACATTCAGGGGTTCTCGAATGATTTCGCCTACCGTCAGGCGGTCATTAAGACTCGATTCTGGGTCTTGGAATACGATTTGTGCGTCGCGTCTCCAGCGTTGGAGGGCATCACCCGACAGCGTAGTGATGTCGTCACCGTCGATGACGATGTTGCCATCGGTTGCTTCCTCAAGCCGGACGAGCGTCCGCCCGAGCGTCGTCTTTCCACAGCCAGACTCACCAACGAGACCGAGCGTCTCGCCCCGCCTCACATCGAAACTAACACCGTCCACGGCTCGGACCGGGTCGCCGCCGAACAACGAGCGTTCCTCATAATGTGTCTTTAGATCACGGACCGACAGCAGTACATCGTCATTAGCTGTGCTGTTGCTGTCTGAAATATTGCGCATCTCGGGGCTGGTCTCGCTACCTCCAGAACTCTCGCCGCTCATTGCTCGCCCCCATCATCAGCTGGCCGGTGATGAGCTACTGCCTCGTCGGTCGTCATTGACTCGGGATAGAGCAGACACGCCGCGTCATGATCCGGGTCGTCACCCACAGCGGTCGGGATTGGTGCGACCTCCGAACACTCCTCGAATGACTTTGGGCATCGTGGAGCGAACCGACAGCTGCTTGCGGGTTCATTCGGTGTTGGCACCTCGCCTTTAATCGTCTCGAGGCGGTCGCCACTAGTTTGAGTGCTGGGGATACTTCGCAGTAGTCCTCGCGTGTACGGATGCTTTGGCTCCGCAAATAGCGGTTCAACCGGCGCTGATTCGACTATCTCTCCGGCGTACATGACATTGACACGGTCTGCTACCTCGGCGATGACACCCATGTCGTGCGTGATAAACAAAATGCTGAGGTCGCGTTCTGCCTGGATGTCCATGAGGAGGTCAATAATCTGTGCTTGAATCGTGACGTCAAGCGCAGTGGTAGGCTCGTCACAAATCAAGACCTCCGGCGCACAGGCGAGCGCCATCGCGATCACAGCTCGCTGGCGCATGCCTCCGGAGAACTGGTGCGGGTACTCAGTGACCCGGCGGGCCGCATCCGGAATCCCGACCTCCTCGAGCAGTTCGATTGCGCGTTCTGTCGCCGCAGTACCACGAAGGTCTTGATGAAGCGACAGAGCCTCCTTAATTTGGTTTCCAACGGTGTATACCGGATTCAGCGTCGAAAGGGGGTCTTGGAACACCATCGCGATCCCGTCGCCGCGAATCGACTCGTACTCTGACTCAGTGTACTCCGTGATATTATCTCCCTCAAATCGAATTGCGGATGCTGGATCGATCTCACCCGGCGATTCAATCAGTCCGAGTATTGACCGCGCAGTCACGGATTTTCCACTGCCAGACTCGCCGACGAGTCCGACGGTTTCACCGCGTCGAATATTGAATGAGATACCGTCGACTGCGTGGATCTGTTCGTGTTCAGTGTGGAAAACGGTACGTAGATTTTCCACCTCGAGCGCTAGGTCACGGCTCGATGTCGCATCAGCGTTCAATGGCACGTTGTCATCGCGTGCGTGTCGGCTCATCAGGCACCACCCCCAGCAGCGACGTTCTCGTTGCCACCGTCACCGATGTCACTCTCTGGGTCGATCGCATCTCGGACCCCATCGCCAAGCGCGTTGAATCCGGTTACGATGATCACGACGAGAATGCCCGGAATGAGCGAGATGTGCCATGACTGCGTGGCGACATACGGCTGTCCCGCGCTCACCGCTCGGCCCCACTCAGGTACCGGTGCTTCGATTCCGAGGCCAAGGAATGAGAGCCCCGCAATGCCGATAATAACGCCGCCGAGTGAGAGGGAGGCGTAAATGAGGAAGTAGCCAACGACGTACGGTAGCATGTGCTTTTGCATCGTCACTCGCGGGCGCTGCCCGTACGATTTCGCAGCGTCGATCCACTCACGCTCCGACACTTGGAGTGCCGGGCCACGGACGGCTCGCCATAGCGCCGGCCAGCCGGTGATACCGAACAGTATCGCGAGGACGAGCCCGCCGTTATA
The DNA here is from genome assembly GCF_005435035.1 of Halorubrum sp. SD690R. Lineage (NCBI taxonomy): Archaea > Methanobacteriati > Methanobacteriota > Halobacteria > Halobacteriales > Haloferacaceae > Halorubrum > Halorubrum sp. SD690R. The sequence goes on from NZ_SGTV01000053.1 coordinate 6,136, forward strand.
CACCTCTGCGATCCATGTGTCGGAAAGGACGAACGACGCGAGAATGATAAACAACAGTTGGGGCATCGCTTGGATTGAGTCACCAGCAATCACAACTCCAAGGTCAACAAGTCCCTTGTAGTATGCCGTCAGCATCGCAAATACCATGGCAAACCCACCGGCAATGCCGAGGCTGGTGAGCCCAACAAGCAATGACACCCGAGCTCCCGACGCCATGAAGGTGAACAAGTCTTTGCCGTCTGGGAGTGTTCCGAACGGGTGGAACCGGTCGTACTGATCGTATTCAAGCGGTCCAACGTTGTTGTCGCCCTGTCCGCGAGACTGTGTATCACCGTTGGCTTCGCCGACAAAAATCGATTCGACTTGTCCCGTCTCATCGTTGTAATAATCAATGCGGTTCTCGTATGGATTCTCGATGTTCTGATCGACAGTTGTCGGACCCAGCACCGGCGCAAACAGCGCCATGACGACAAACGCGAACACGATTGTGAGACCAAATAGCCCCCACGAGTGTCGGCGGAATCGGTTCACAACGTCGTCACGCGGCGTCCAGTCAGGAATCCGGTAATGACGCCGGTACAGCGTGTACCCCCACCACCCGACGAGCAGCCAGGTGAATGAGTACGTGTAAATTACAGCCACCCGGAGGGCCCACGCTACCGCTGGTGAAAGGCCGAGCGTTGTGCCTTCCCAGCCACTCGGCGTTTGGTATCCGGTATTGTCGATGACAGAGCGAGAGGTGATTGTCGGCAGCTCGGCTCCCCGCTCGGCGACTGTGGCGAGGAGTGCCGCAACCGGTTCGACGACTCCTGGGACCAGCCCGCCGACCCACCCCCACGGGGGCACCGACAGCAACCCGCTGACGATCGCACCAAACTCGACTGCGATGAGGACGGCAACAACGGCGGCCCACGTCGCTGCGGGACCTGGATTTCGCGTAATCCGTTCAGACAGCGGTAGGTCGCGATCGCCCTCAGGACGACTAACCTCTTCTCGGAACTCACCAGTGCGAGTCGAGCCCGACCCGACGTCAGTGTCAGCTCCCATTATGCGCCTCCGTCGTATCCAACACGTGGGTCAATCACGGTGTACAGGAAGTCCTGGAGAATGTTGATCCCGACGGAGAGCAGAATGAACAAAAACATCAACGACCCGACAAGCGGGACATCTCCATTAATCGTTGCTTGGAAAAAGAGGTAGCCGAGCCCGTTAATTGCGAACACAGTTTCGACGAGCACGGATCCACCGAGAAGGAGGAACGCCTCTCCAGTAATGACAGGAACGAGCGGGATGAGTGCGTTCCGGAACATGTGCTTCCAAACGACGAGTCTCCCGGGCACTCCCTTCGCTTTCGCCATCTCAACATAATTTGCGTTTTTTGTTTCAAGCACCGCCGTACGCCCGATTCGCATCTCATTGCCCATGGACGCAGAGCCGAGGACCAGGGCTGCTGGAAGGATCGCTTTCAACGCACCAAGAAACTGTGTCGGTTCCCACAGCCCCGAAAGGTCGGGCGGGGTAACGATCTGTGTTTCAACAAGCCAGTCCCCCCAACTGAATCCGAACAACGCGTCCGATTGCGTGAGGACACTGACGAATATCACGGCTAACCAGAAGTTTGGCATTGCTCGCCAGACTATCCCGCCAAAAGAGGCGATGTAGTCAGCGAGCGTATTCGGGTTGAGCCCAGCATAGAACCCGAGCGGGAGCCCGACAAATATCGGGATGAGGATAGACCAGAACCCAAGCCACAGGGTTCGAGGGCCATAAACCCCGACGAGTTCCCACACTGACTGGCCGCGGACAACGACCCACGATTCTCCCAACTGGAGCGTCAGGAGGTCGCGCATGAACTCCGCGTACTGAATCCAGAGCGGTTGATCGAGTCCAAGGCTATCCCTGATAGCGGCATACGCCTCCGTGTCGCCGCTTGGCCCGATGATCGCGGCCGCGGGGTCAATTGGTCCCACCCGAAGGATGAGAAACGTTACAGTCGTGCCGAGAAAGACAATCGGCACCATCAAAAGCACGCGCTTGAGAAAATACTCCCATCGTCCCATTTGCTAGGACATCGTATAATCTTATCATGTAATAATACTTGTCCTTACACCAAAAAGGGCTAATCACATCAGGATTTAAATTCCTACCATATTTGTCATAGTCATGCCGAATTCCGATTCGGACCGCACAAGAAGAAGGTTCTTACAGTCGACTGGCGCGCTCGCAGCAATGACGGCCGTTGCTGGGTGTTCGGGAGGAAGCGACGAAGAGGTCCCAGACGAGTTGGACGACGGTGGAAACGCGACTGATGGTGAAGACAACGATGAGAGCGCTGAGACAACCAGCGATGGCGAGAAAACGCTGCGCCTGTTGAACGCGTCGATCAACACGTTCGACCCGCCAGCAAATGTCCTTTCATCTGCCAATGAGGTCATCTTCCAAGTTTTCGACGGGCTTGTTGGGAAGCCGGAAGGAAAGTCAGGCGTTGTTAACCAGCTCGCGACTGAGTACGAAATTTCCGATGACGGGCTGACGTACACCTTCACACTCACTGAAGACGTAGTTGCTCACAACGGGAGTTCGGTCGGAGCTGCCGACGTTGTATACTCTTGGGAACGCGTCGCAGCGTCTCCAGATTCCTCGTCGGCGTTCCTGTTGCTCTCAGACCTTGGGATCGAACACGAGACAAACGAAGAGGGAGAGTACGTCCCCGGATCGATGGCCGTGGAGGCTGTTGACGACAGGACGGTCGAGGTGACGCTGTCATCACCATACTACGCGGCGCTCGATATCATGTCAGACGCGACGTTTGCCGTCCTTCCAGAGGGAATCGTCGGTGACCTCGAGGGGTATGACGGTGAAATGGAGTACGACGAGTTCACTACGTCGCCGGTTGGAACCGGCCCCTTCGAGTTTGACACGTGGACGTCTGGCGAGGAGATGGCAGTGACTGCCTTCGACGAGTACCACGGCGAGGCGCCAATGGTCGACCGCGTCCACTGGCAGGTGATCGAAGACACCAACGCCCAGTACAACTACGCGATGAACCGGAACGTCGACGCGTTCTCGATCCCGACCGCCCAATATGATCCTGAGCTGGCGACGGTCAACGAGACGCAAGACAACGGCCTTCAAGTTGGTGAGTACGGGCCGGTACAGAACGGTGATATGGTCGATTACCTCCGGATTTCCGGGTTGAGCACGCAGTTCATGTTGTTCAACAACGACCAAGTGATCGAGCCAGCTCGGAAGGCCGTTGCGTGGGTGATGGATCACGAAGAAATCGCCAACAGCGCGTACAAGGGCCGAGTCGAGCCGGGGTATCACATGACGCCTGCGACCCTCTTCCCGGGCGGCCCGGAAGCGGCGGAGGAACACGCCCGCGAGAACTACCCGTACGGATACAACGAGTCGAACATCGAGGAGGCCCGCCTGATCATGGAGGAGGCCGGCTACAGCGACGACGACCCGTACGAGTTCGAGATTCTCAACGTCGAGGACACCACCTACGAGCAGATCTCCAATGACCTCCGGGACCGCCTCTCGGCTGCGCACATCGAGGTCTCCATCAGCACGGCTCCGTTCTCGACGCTGCTTGACCGCGAGTTTGCTGGCAACCGACCGGCCGGGCTCGGCGAGTGGGGGATGTCGTGGGCGGATCCGCTCAACGTCCTCGCGCTGCTGTATCCGCCGAACACCCGCTCGACGGACAACGAGGGGGTCAGCGGAAACCCGCTCGTCGCGCTCAACTGGGTCGACACCGAGGCCTCACAGACCGCTCGCGACTCGTGGAACACGATGCAAGAGAACTCGACCCGCGACGACGCCGCCAGGGAGCGCTGGGAGGAGGCGCTCATCCAGATGGAGGAGGCCAACTGGGAAGATTGCGCGATGATCAACTACGCGTACCCGGCCGCAGAACGGTTCTCGTACGACTGGGTGGACATGCCCGAGTTTGGCGAGCTAGGGGCTCTGAGCCGGTACACTGGCGTCGATATCGATACTGACGCACAGTCTTGACACCCTCCCCGCGCTAAAGCGCGAGCCGCTCTCCTCGATTCTCCATAAATACCACGCTGCTGGGAGCTCTTTTTTACTCATCGGGCTCTGTTGAAATCCTGTCCTTCAGATATATTATCGTCTGAAACAGCTGGTCGCTGAAGGGTGCTTACCCGTTATTTGTCGAGTGACTGAACACATCTCTGAGAAGCACTCCACCGCTACTGATGGCGATTAATCCACCGGTAGCTTGGAGGACAGCTGGAAGGGCACCATTTGAGGGCCCGGAAAAAACGAGTATGAGAGATAGCCCGATTAGCATCAAATACAACGGAGTCTCATACATATCTGAACGTTCTCTCTTCATTGTTTAATATCTGTGAATTGACCTCGACCGAGCCGAAATATATCACTCGATAAGGATTTCACCTATGGAAACGCTGCTACCCGGGCAAACCACGTCTAGCGATAAAATGATTACGCCGTCCGGGGATCTGCTGTTCTCACAACCGGCAGGCGGTCGGAGCGTGTCTGCGGTGCGGTCGC
>NZ_SGTV01000054.1:0-9935 GCF_005435035.1 Halorubrum sp. SD690R
GAACCGAAACCCCAGCGTCGGACGCCTTGAAGAGGATCGTCCGCGCGGCAGTTTCGATACACTCGCGGAGGTCGGAGGTGAACCGATAGTGCCAACTCCGCCAGAGCGTCGACTGGTCGGGCACAGTTTCGAACCCGAGGCGACGGCGGAGAGAGGGTCGGTCCTGTCCCGTTTCGAGTTGATAAAGCTCCTGTCTAAATTAGTTCGAGAGAGGAAATCCGAAGCGGTGCTGTGACTTGCTCAATTCTACAGACTACTGAAACGAATCTGATCTACCTCCAGTAGCTGCGAGAGTTACGTTTCAATTCACTCAGAACTGCCAGTCTCAGGAGAGCCGCCGCTAAGCGTGGCGGCTCTCCCGTGGGTCTACATCTCGCTCAACCGTACGATGGTAACGACTGATTCCATCGGGTCCGAATCTTTCGAATGGCTTCCGGCACGCCACCCCGAAGCGGGTGGCGCTGCCGGAACCACTGTACCAGTACGTATCCAATCAACGTACAGAACAACTCGAACAGCACGCCGTTGAGTGATTGTGAGTGGAATTGTTCAACATTCGCATACTGCTTGAGCTCTCGAAACAGAATCTCGATAACTGTCCGTAGCGTGTAGATACTGATCACCTCGACAGGATCGTACTCTGACGACGCCAGCGTCGTCAGGTACTCCATTTCGCTTCCGTCAACGTCCTCAAACACGATACGACGGAATTGCTCGCCAGTCTCACCCAGTTCAACACGCTGGTCGGACACGCTTCGTGTGCCTGCTTCGTCGGTAATGCCGACATCTTGGACCGATTCCAAGATGTCGACTCGGGCATCAGATCGCAGTAGTGTGACAAAATCCTCTCCACGCTGTTTCATCGCGCAGAAACGGTCATAATCGAGGTACCCACGGTCAAAGACGCGAATCAGCGAGTCGAGGTCTACGAAGACCTCGACATCGCTCTGAAGATGATCGAACTGCGTCGGTTCACGGGTGTCACCGCCTGTGACGGTCACGCCAAGCGGGTGGCTGTGCTCACCGTCTACGCGCGCGGCAAGGTTGAGCTTGAGTCCACCGTCAGTTGGTTGGATTTCGTGAATAACGGTTTCTTCGTCGAGTTCACTGGCCACAGCGACTGATCGGGTGAGTGTGAGATTGGTTGCATCAAGTGCTACGACAGGACGGTTGAGCCAGTTGAGGCGTTTACGTTGAACGGCACGCTGATGATACAATTGCGGGGTGTGGAGTAGTTCGAAGAGGAGACGAACGACCGCGCGGTAGTCGCGGTCGTTCGTCCGGCGAGAGAAGGTTGACCCAGCCATATAGGCCAACTGCTCGTGGGTTGCTGTTTTCTCAGCCAGTTCAGCGAGCGAGTCAGATGGGCTAATTCCCTCGAAAATGCCGATTTTGAGGTGGTTATCGAAGTCGTGCTTCTTGCAGTGTGTACCAATCCCGAACTCGTCGGCAATGGACTCGCTGTCGACTTCGTCGAGCAGCGAGTACAGGTCCTCGGCAACCGAATGGGTGGGATTGAATTGACCTGCGGACGATTCTTCTGACGACGGCCTCTCATCTTCTACACACATCATGCCGTCACTACCGGCCTTCAGCCGGTTTTAAATACTCGAAACGGGACAGGGTCGGTCTTCCAGATACGAGCAGAGTGCCGTTTCGTAGTCCCACCCGTAGAGTTCCTTGAGGAGAAACCCACGGAATAGCGCATCCATTTCGTACGTCGTGCTCCCAGTGTAGCGATCGTGAGCGTCGAATTCGACGTAGGCTAGCGGCCAGTGAGCGACGAACGCTTCGATAGAGTCGTGGGCGTCGTGGTCGAACCAGACGGTTGCGAGAACCCGGACATCTTCAGCAAGGCCGGTTGTCGAACTCCGGTCGTAGAGTGGCGTCGCACGATAGGCTGGCCAGTCGTAGTAGGACGTCTGGGCGATGCGACGGTACACAGCACGTCGAGAGGATTGTGTCGGTGTCATCGGACAGCGCTACTATAACCGACGACAAAAGCTACTTCGGTGAATTATCTACTCGATAGTGCTCAATACAAGGTCCGTTGGAAACGAGATACTATTCCTTTCATCTGTTCTAACCGGAACAAAAATATTAAATATTAATAAGGTTTAAACAGAGATGATGGCCAAATATAGGGTAAACTTACTGCTGCCAGTAACCACGATTATACTTCCTACAGCACTATTACTCATTGCTGGGTTCAGAGAAATCACACAGGCTAACTATGAACTAGCATACGACATCTCTCTATTTTGGTTTGGATCTGTAACTCTACTATATCCATATATTGTATTTAAGAGTACATCAAAGTTCAATAGAGATGTAAGTGACAAAGAAAAATGGGGAATATCTGTGCTCGCTCTTCTATTGGGGGCAATTCCACTCGGTCAAGTTTTATTTTCTTTTGTATACACATTTATCGTTTATCCATCTGAAACTTCACCCGGAACATAATTTATTCCCCCAATTACTCCCCCTGATAACCATGCCATGTTCGGATATTTGAGCAAAAATTTTCTGATCATCTAACACAACAATTGAGACTCCTTGATCAATAGAAAGGAACACGTCGGGTCCACCTTCTGAAACAGTGACCGTATACATTGAGATAGTTGGTCTCAACTTACAGCGTTTTGCCCGCTCTGATCGGCACGCTACCCTGGGGTTGGCGCCTTGAAGACCACCTTCCAGAAGACAAAACCACCAGACTGTAGCGGGTTCAGGATGGATCGGCTACAGAATGTTCGAATCTACCAACAGAATCAAACATTATTAGACCGCTCCCAGAGAAGCACGGTTCATCCATGGGAGACGAGAAGCACTGGCTGAAGCCCGACCAAGTCGAGGCGATGCGCGACGCCGCTCATGAGGGGCGTCACCCACGGCGTGACGATGCGATCATCACCCTCCTCTACGACACCGGTCTCCGTCGTGGCGAGCTCGCCTGCGTGGACCGCGAGATGCTCGACCTCGTGGACGGACACCTCCGACTCCCGACGTCGGTCCAAAAGGACTACCCCAACGACAGCTCCCCACCGCCCGTTGCCTTCGAGCTCGATCGGGACGGCTCGCTGCGGACCGTCGCAACGCTCGGTCAGTTCCTTGAGACTCGCGTCGACGACGTTCCTGCCCTAGTGCCCAGCCAGAAGGACAGTCGGATGACGGGCAAGGGGATTAACGACGTCGTTCAGCGCGCTGCTCGTCGCGCTGGCGTTCGCCCGTACTGCTTCTCAGGGCGAGGTCGGCCCGAAGACGTCTCCGCGCACACGCTCCGTCACAGCGTTGCCTGGCGGATGTTGCGGATCGAAGAGGGGAACACACTCTACGACGTTCGGAATCGTCTCCGACACGCCTCGCTCCTCACGACTGAGCGCGAGTACGACCACTTCGAAACTATCTAAAATTCACGTGTGTGCCCCAACCAACACGACTTCAGCCGACGGTTTTATTCGTTTGTACGTCCACTGGTTAAGTGGACTTAGACACCACGGACGCCCATCTCGGGCGGCTATTCCTCAAATACTGAGTGACAACCATGTCGCCACAGACATGGTGTCACAGTCGTCCTAATCGCAGAGCAGGACGACGACCGCTGCAATACTCACGATATTGAACAGAGTGAGCGCCAGCGGAGAGGCACCAACGACGATAGCGCTGGTGACAACACCATAGAATGCGTCTTCCAATGATATAGACATATAAGAATCTATTAGTGCCCTCTTTGTGCGAACACTTCCGACTCAAAGCATGGATGAATCTGTCCACCCCTTTCGGAGACAAACCTTCACCAAGAGCGGACGCATCGGCCCACACTCGTGCGGTTTTGGACCGCACTTCGTGCGTTCAGAAACATCCGAGACTTAGACACCACGGACGCCCTACTAACTTGTATACATCTATGTACTCCACGCACTTAATTATTTCGGCAATTTGACCAGTTTAGATGAGAACAGGTTTTTTGCGTCAGAACTCGCGCTCGATTTCGAGCTTCCGCATCGCCCGCTCGAAGACCTTCGGGTGGCGGTGAGCCAGTTTCTCTAGGTGGTCTCGGATTGACTGGGCTGGGTTCACCTCGACCTCGTCGGCATTCTGAAGTTCGTGATAGAACGCGTGTGTCTCGGTCGTCACCGCGACCCCGACCGTCTTATCCTTCGGTGCGCTGTCGCTGTTCAGCGCGTTGAGGTACCGGTCGACGTCGAAGTCGTTTCCGGTGTCGCCCTCGTTCGTCTTGTCCTGTTCGTCTTCCGCTGCGTCGAATGCGTCAGTCATCGGGTTGTCGCTCATGAGTTTAATCTTAATCTTAAGCTTATGCGTACGTCTCGATTGTCTCGTCAGTGATCTCGACGCCGTCGCCGGCGGCGAACTGCTGGGCACCAGCACGGTAGGCGTGGTAGCACTCCTGCCGCACCGAGCGCGGCGTTCCATCCGAGCGCTCGACGATCGTCCGGATCGCCGGGGCCGTGTACGGATCAGAGAGATACCCCTCGGTGTACTCCTCGTCGCGGGCCCAGGCCAGCCATCGAGCAATCAGCTCCTCGGTCTCAGCGAAGCCGAACCGTTCGAGCGACCGGTCCTTGGCGACCAGTCGCGACGACAGCGTCTCCCGCAGCTCGTCGAGTCGGTCCCCAGCCTCAGGCGTCCCGAACAGGAAGAGGATGAACGCGGGTCCAGTCTCGCCGAGATCGCCGATACTCTGGAGCCCGGCGAGCAGCTGCTCGAAGGTACGTGTGTTCCGCGCCGCGTCCTCGAGTTGGTCCACTTGGACGATACACGTGAGATCCGCCGCCTCCAGTTGCTCGGAGACCTCCTCGACGACCTGGCGGACCTCATCGGTCGCCCGTGGATAGGTCTCGGGGATGTCGAGCTCATCGTACGCATCGAGTTCGTCGAGCAGCCGGGTGTAAAGCCGGCGTGTGGTGATGCTCTCGACCTCACGGATGCGGGCGATGGCGAACTCGTCGCTGCGAGGGCCCTCGCTCAGCGCGTCGTACACGAGCTCTCGGAAGTGGGTCTTCCCAGCACCTCGCTTGTCGATCACCGAGACGTGCCCGGCGCGGGTGAGGATGTGTGAGGCAACCTCTTGGAGAAGGTCATCGTTGACTCGTACGGCGACCCGCGTGTCAGGGAGTGATTCCGCCGCGAACGGTGTGCGGTCCTCGATGAGCCCTAACTGCTCGGCATACCGAACGTGGGCCTCTTCAGCCTCATCGAGTGCCGCCGTGAATTGATCAGCCATGATACGGTTATGCCTAAGGATATCCCTAACCTTAAGATTAAGTCAGACGCTCATTGAGAGAGGCTCAAATTCAGTCGAGCACACCGGGTTTGAGTGAAGGTGTCTGCTTAGGAAGGGTGTGGAAGATACCGAAGCAGACAGCAAGAGGAGGGAAGAGCACCTAGTTGATTTTGTCGTCAATAGGCTTAACCAAGAGCTTGCGATCGATCTCGATGAGGACATCGAGGCCACGACAAGGGCGTTGTATGATGTTCTTGCCGTCGCCAGCACCGGTGGCTTGGTCAATCACGTCTGCGAAACGATCGACGACTCGATACACGCCAAGACCGCCCGAGGACATCTCACCGCGCAGTTCGAGCTTGACTCCGTCGAGGCGGTGTGGGACGCGCTATTTCAACGAGATACGCTTTAGACGCTTCTAGATCGACCGGAAGAGGTCCGTACAGGCCTCCACCTCGACCCTACTGCGGCGATGAATACAAGACAGAAGCGCTGTACTTCTCACAGGCGAAATGAGAGCCACAGCGTTTCATGCGTACGCGACCAGCGTTTCATGCGTACGCGACCAGCGTTTCATGCGTACGCGACGCTAATACGCACGGGCACGGAACAAGCGGTACACGCTGGCGACACCACTAGCGATGTCCTTGTTGAGTTTCTCTAGCCCCTCGGTAGTCCTGATCGCTCAAAATGGTGAGGTCGCGTCTACATGCGCTTGTTGCTCGTGGGCATTTTTTGCTCTTATACTGTCATACTGCTTTTCACAGGATGAACACTGTAGAAACTGCTTAACGGTCTTGAGCGGTGTGATACTCCGACCGCGAAACTCTGAAACAGTAATCGTATCGTACTCTTTCAAGGACTCTACCCGCCGATGTACTTCTGATGTACTGACACCAAGCTCGCCCTCTAATTCCGGCTTATGAGTTGGACCTTCTTCGTTGAGTACCGCGAGCGTATTCCGCGCGGCATCATCTGCCTTCGGGTGATTTGAATCTAGTTGCTTGACGGTGAGAACCGGTCGAATAAGCAGGCCCATCGAATCGGAGGTTTCCACCGCATTGTGCTTTTCCAGTGTATCAACCCGCCGCCACACTGAACTATCAGACTGCGCCAAGGCATTGCTTATTTCGCCTGCGGTCATAGCTCCGTGTCTATTGAGTAGAGCTAGAATTTCTTTTGCGCGGTTGTAAGGGTCGTAATAGTCGTGTGCTGAATCTCGAAGAATATTCCTCATTACCGATGGGAACTGGGCGATGCTGTCTTTAGGGGTTACTCCCCACTCAGCTGCAATTTGGTTTGGATCTATTCCTCGATCTCCGAGCAGCCGAAGACGAGTGAAGCGGAGTTGACGGTATGTGAAATCAAGCGGCAGCTTGTCCACAATGTGATGGATGTGTACTGTCGAAGCCGGGTTTTCATCAGCCATACTGAACACTCCCCTCAGTGCTGCTTGTGCCCGGCTCTCAGTCACATAAATTGTTCTTTCTTTTTTTGAGTAGACTCGGCCGGGAGGTGCATCATCAACTTTGGACCTGAGACACGGCCCATCGCGCTCAACAATGTCCCATGACGAGCTCGTGTATTTGACGGACGTACACGGCATTGTTTCAGGGATATGAATTGCCACCACGTCATCGTTCCATTCAATCCAAGACTCTCTCAAGTGTGTGTACTCTTTCTTCAGCAAGCCAGTGAACGGGACGATATTAGCAACTCGGCGGTATCCGGGTACCAGGTTGTCTACGGCGTTGAGCAGCGTCTTCAATTCGTTGTCGGTCAACGGCTCAACGTGTTTACCGGGTTCTCCAGGACCAGTCATCCGCTAAATTTGTCTTCAAATTCTGTCATCGCCCGACGTCGACGCTCGCCCCACTGACTCGAGTACCAGATCGCCATGTCGAGGTTTCCATGCCGCATGTAGGTCATCACTTGGGTAGGATTAAACTCCGACTGAGCACCTAATTTACAGCCGTAGGTATGTCGAAGGGCGTGGGCAGTAATATTTAGCTTGCCAGAATCGGGGTCCTCTGAGCGAGTGTCATCGAGGCCAGCGTCTCGGGCGACCCGACGGATACGCCGGTTGATCGACCCGTGCATGATCGGGAACTGACCGCCATTGGCTTCACAAATGGACTTCAATATTTTGGCGACGCCACTCCGGCCTGGTAAGAACCATTGGTACTTTTCTATGGAGTTCTTGGATTTTGGCGAGAAAGCAGGTTGTTGTTTTTGTTTGTCACTGAGCCAATCTTTCCCTTCAACGGTTCTATTTCGGCACTGACTACACGGTTGTCCAGTCTGGTGAAGGTTTCCGCCATTTTCGTTCCCTTGGCCCGTTGGTCCGGAACCACCGACGCACGGCTCAAATCCGGGAATTCTCACGTACCAAGTAACACTCTCGTACTCGTCTGACCACTCTTGATCTACATATTTCGCTTTTGTATGCGCTAACTCACCGACTCGGAGGCCTGTTGAGAGGGGAACCCGCACGCACACCTCATCGAGTGGGTCGGCCTCCATTGCAGCTTCGATGAGCCGTTCTGTAGGTTTTCTGTCGAGAGGTTTGTACTTTTCTTCATTGGGACCATCATAGTCAGGCGTTTGACGTTCCTTCATGAATAGATCACAAGTTGCCAAGTGTCTAAAGGTGTGCCACAAGGTGAAAGTGGACAGAGAAGCGCTATACCCTGTATTTGGCCTCCAAAGGGTCTGAATGTTGTGGAACTTCTTGACATTCTTCCACAATATTGTGGGATCGCTCTTGGGTAAAACATTGTTTGCGGCGAGCTGCCGGACAATTTTGTTGTAGCTCTGTACGGCGGCATACTCATCAGAACAGGAGTGACACAGGCTAAAAGAAGAGATCGGCCGATCTCACTCAGCCCGAAAAGTCCTGACCGACAATCTGCTTCACAAGAGCGTCATAGGATAATCGCAAGACGATGTATGATTTTCATAGGTAGGCCCCAGAGCGATAGTCATTCTAGAAACATATAAGAAAATATACCGTACATGAAATATTATGTTTCTGTTAGTAGAGGGTACAGCAGGGGACGAATAGTAATTTACCTTATGCTTTACTACGGGGTTGGCTAGACGCCAGATTAGAAGTCGTCGGGATCGAGATCGCCGGCAAGATACTGCTCACCAACCTCTGTGATCGTGTAGTAGCCTCGCTTGACGCGCTCGACGAGGCCATGATCGACAAGCACTGAGAGTCGACGGTTTACTTCGCTTCGTGCCTTGTCGATATTGAACGCAATAACGGAGGGTGACAGGACCAACCCAGATGTTGCTAGTGCCTCAAGAATGCGGTCGTCAATGGGCATTTGCATCCACGGGGCTGGCTCTCTCACGTAGATACTCCTCTATTTCACACCACTTTTTCAACCGATATATCAAGTGTGATAACTATTTGATGAATATAAACTCACTAATAGATGAGATTTTTATATCTAGTCTACATATACCTGCTCGTGAGCCATGGCATCACATAGTGAGCCTCAGATCCGAGGAGTAGCTTGGAATGGACTCATTCAACAAATAAGTTCAGCAGCTGTTGAACTACCTGCTAAACACCACTTTACAGGGGGTAGCCCCGGCGGGATAACGACGTGTGGGCAATGACAGAGAACTGCTCTCCGAACCCCGACGTGATCAACCCCGAGATGAAATTAGAAGACGTTCGCTACAAGGTAAATGCGAATACCTGTGACGGATATGGACGGTCAACTGCGTCTGGACGAGGATATAACGCTGAACGACTCGTTAACGCAATATTTCACGAGTCTGGAAGAGTTTTTCGCGCGTCAATTGAGCCGTATGTTGATGCGTATGTTCCGGGTGAGATATCCTATGATGTTGAGGTCAAATCTTGTGTCGCTCGCTATCAGGGTAGTAGTACTAGCGAGCCTGGGCGATATGGACAGTTCCGAATCTGGAAGCATCATCACGACCAGTTGATAGCTGAAACCACACTGTCCGATTCACGCACAGCGATTTACTTTTTTGTCGTGTATTCAGTCAGATATGGGATCGAAGAAGAGGTAGGGAAATTGCTCGTGCCTGCTGAGGTAGTTGACGATGTGCTTGATAACTGGTCTCTTGAAGAACACGTGACGATGGGTGAACAGAAGACCCGTCAGATCTCCTGGCACCTCCTACTGAAGCGACTAGGCGTTTCGACTGATCGATTCAAATCTGAGGACATTATCGACCTCACAAATGAGTGACTCACGACTTACTCCAGTTGCGTTCGACATCGAGACCTCTGGATTCGATGCGGATGCTGTCATCACCGTTGCTGGGTTCGCACACGGTCTCGGTGAATCGCTTATTCTCAATACTGGCGGCCACAGCGAGGTGGATCGCAACACACTGGTGAGAGCGCTTGATGAGGAGTCAACTGGGACAGCCCAACTCGACGTCGTCGCTGACGAGGGCGAACTCCTCGAGGCGGTCGCGTCGTTTGTCACGAACCAACTCAATGGTGACACCCACTACGTGACCGCATTCAATGGTGAGACGTGGAACGGTGGGTTCGATCTCCCCTTCTGTCGAACGCGATTTCTCCAACATGGACTGCGGTGGCCCTTTGGTGACATCGCGTACGCCGATATGATACAGGTGGTTGACCGCTTCAATACACAAGATCAGACTGATCTCGTTGGGGTGTATGATGTCCTTG